>URWP01000376.1 GCA_900551645.1 uncultured Bacteroides sp. | reverse complement strand
CGTGAAAGTGGGCGACTATGACGAATGCCTCTGCATCGGACAACACGTAAACAACACCTCAGAAATAGGAACCTTCAAAATTATCAGTTCCGATTATAAGGACGGTATCTTCCGCATGCGTTTCAAACTAATCTGATAATAACAGCCATATGAGTAAAAAGAAAAGTCAGGGAACCGGCTCCCTCAAGGGATTCATCGGCCTGCTCTGTCTGATAGGAATTGCACTCTTCTTTCACCAAACCAATGAAAAGGGAAATCATCTCTCACTGGAGAGCACCAAAGAAAAAGTGAAAGAAGCCGTAACGGGTATCCAACAAAAAGTCGATGAGATACAACAAGAAAAGAAGGAAACTTCATTATCCAACAATGGAAACACCTCCTACCCCACCCGTCTGGAAATTCCTGTAGCACTAAAGAAACGGGATGAAATTGTGCTGAAGCGTATAGGATACACGGTATCTTACAACAATACTTATAAAACACCCAATTGGGTAGCCTGGGAGCTGACCCGCGAAGAGACCCAGGGGAAAGAAGACCGGAAAGACAAATTCGTTCCGGATCCCGACCTGCCGGAACCCCGGGTAGAACATGCCGACTATACCCGTTCTGGCTACGACCGTGGACATATGGCTCCTGCTGCCGACATGAAATGGAGCGAAGAAGCCATGGCACAATCCTTCTACATGAGCAACATCTGTCCGCAGAATCAAAAACTGAACCGTGACGACTGGGGCGACTTGGAAGAGACCTGCCGTGAATGGGCAAAAAAATATGGCAGAGTATATATTGTGTGCGGACCGATTTACGACAAAAAGAATCCGAAACGTATCGGAAAACACCAGGTAGCAGTACCCGACCGTTTCTTTAAAGTCGTTCTGATAGAAAACCGGAAAAATCCAATGGCCATGGGATTTCTGTTCGACAACGCAGCCCACCATCAGGCACTTGAAAAATACATGGTAACGGTAGACTCAGTAGAAGCAGTCACCAAACTGGATTTCTTCTCAAAATTATCCGACAGCGTAGAAAACCGCATCGAGGCAGAGATACCAGATGTTTTCTGATAAAAAGACAATCTGAAATTCAGACTATAACATGAAATACGCAGTCATAACAGGAGCTTCTTCGGGAATGGGACTGGAATTTGCCCGTCAACTGGCAGAAAGAGGTTACGGAATAGTCATTATCAGTAACCGGCCTGACGAAAACAGATTAGCAGCAGAAACAGTCCGTACCGCACATCAGACAGATATACGGGTAATAGATATAGACCTTACCTTGCCGGAGGCGGCAGAAACAATCTACCGGCAAATAGTTTTCTGGGGCCTGGAAGTGGAGATTCTGGTAAGCAATGCAGGAATGCTTCTCTTCTCTACCCTGACACAGACACCATTAGCACAGCTGGACCGGATTGTTGCCCTACACTGCACCACTCCGATAAAACTAATCCGACTGTTTGGAGAAGACATGCTAAAACGGCGACAAGGCTACATTCTGATAACCTCTTCCTCAACCGCATGGATGCCTTACCCGACTATTTCGCACTATGCTGCAACGAAAACCTTTCTGAAGTCGTTCTCACGTTCAGTATGGTACGAATTCAGACGATACAACGTAGGAGTCACAACTTTATTCCCGGGAGCAGTAGATACTCCTTTATATCAATTGGACGAAAGAAAGCGAGAACTGTTCCGAAAGCTGGGAATGATGCAGACTCCACAACAGACAGTCTCTGCCGCTTTGAAGACAATGTTCCGGAAACGCTACCGCTGCATACCGGGATTTTTCACAAAAATGTCAGTGTTTGTCTGCGCCATTGCTCCGGCATGGATATTGCTTCCAATCCTGAAAATTCCCGTTCTGAAACGGTTGCTGGACAATGTATAATCATTATGTTACTAACCTTTCCGAAGTTAAATTTTAAGTTAACAAAAACGTACGGACAGATAAACTAGGGATATTCAGTAAATGTCCCTAAAATATATAATGGCATATGAAGATTATAGAA
>URWP01000375.1 GCA_900551645.1 uncultured Bacteroides sp. | reverse complement strand
TGGTATCTGTACCCAGTGCTGTCATAGCCATGGTCAGCATGAATGTATCAATGTATTCGATAGTTCCATTCAGTGGTATTTCTTTTACGCTTTCCACTCCTAATGCAGACTGGAGCAGTGAGTTCAGACAGATAATACCGATAAAGCCGAAGGCGAACCAAGGTATTGTAATCTTTCTTTTGTCACCAGTGGCTTCTGGAGATGCCTTTTTACGGCCAGCCAAGGCAAAACTCATGATAACCAATACCGGGGCCAGCATCATGACACGAATCATTTTGGTGATAGTTGCAGTTCCGGCAATTCCCAAGGCATCAGTTGGGTCCATCGCATTTCCTGCACCGGCTACATGAGCTACTTCATGCAAGGTACTTCCGGTATAGATGGCAACACCGGTATCGCCCAAGGCACTCAGCATACCTGAGCGGTACATGATAGGGTAAAGAAACATGGAGATGGTACCGAAGATAACTACTGTAGAGACTGCAATAGCTGTCTTGTGTCCTTCACAACGTACTACCGGTTCTGCGCCCAATACTGCTGCGGCTCCACAGATGGCACTGCCTGTAGAAGTCATCAGCGATGTATCGTTATCCATTTTCAGAAGTTTGCCAAGGAAAATTCCTAAGAAAATGGTTCCGGCTACAATGATGGTATCGATGACTACTGCCGGAAGTCCTACAGCTGCTACTTGGGTCAGTGTCAGACGGAAACCGTACAGTACGATACCGGCACGTAAAATCTGTTTGGTACAGAACTTGATACCTGGTACCCAAGTTTCCGGAAGTTTGTTTCGTAAACTATTGGCATATAACATACCGAGAATGATACCGACAATAAGCGGACTGAAAGAAAGGCTTTTGACGAAGGGAATTTCTGCGATGTAGAACGCCGCAAACGAGAATAAGGCAATCAATAGAATACCATGTAAGGTATTGGCTCTGTTTCCTTTTTTGAACATATCTTTTATCTTTGGTTAAGTTTGTAATTTCTTTTTCGACCGCAAAGGTATGATATTTATCTGCACTAACCTATTCACATTTTTTTATGCAGTATAACCGGAAGTTATAATATAAGTTTTTGAGTTAGTTGGCTATGTATCATCGGGTACTGGGGAATATAACCGTGTTTTCCCTTTTGGTTATTGTCTGTCTTGCTGATGTTATTCCAGAATTGACCCGGAGCCTAAAGAATATCATGGAGAATGGGCGGAAGCTGTTAGTCGTAGACTGGGGAATAAAACATGATGGATATAGGTTGATGGGTAGGTCTTTTCAATTGGCGAGTGTATTCATTTCTTCGTTTTTAATTATTAATTTTTAGTTATTAATTTATTCTCTATCTTTGCACGGCTAAACATGAATTGAAAGAGAAAAATGAAAAGATTATTGGGTTTCTATGGTCTGGTCTTCTTATTGGGATGCTTCATTTGTTTGGGATGTAAAGAAGAAGCGAAAGACATGTCGATGAAAATGAACAATCCACGCAATATTCGGGGAGTGATCAGTTATAAACGTTCGTTTGGTGATTTGAATAAGGTACAGTTGGCAACAGCCAAGAAAATCGGTATCCGGCCTATCAGTAGCCGCGAAGAAGCAGTCGGGTTGGGGGAACGCCTGATTCATATCGTGTCTTGTGAACGCTATGATGTGGATTCGCTGACACACTCCATTCCTTATTTGATTCCGCAGGCCAGTGCTTTGCTCGATACGATCGGGATAAATTTTCTGGACTCACTGGAAAACAAGGGATTGAATCCGAATAAGGTAATCGTTACTTCAGTAACCCGTACGAAGGAGGATGTAAAACGTTTGCGCCGTACCAACGGAAACGCATCGTTGAATTCCTGCCATTATTATGGTACAACCTTCGATTTGAGCTGGAAACGTTTTGCCAAGGTGGAAGATCCAGACGGACGTCCCATGCAGGATGTGAATTCCGATACTTTGAAACTGGTACTTTCGGAGGTATTGCGTGACCTGCGTAAGGCCGACCGCTGCTACGTGGAGGATG
>URWP01000374.1 GCA_900551645.1 uncultured Bacteroides sp. | reverse complement strand
TTGAGGTGCCGGAAGTGTGGCAGTGAAGTTGTTTACCTTGTTACTCTTGATTTGCCGTTCAAACAATTTGCTTTCAATCTGCATTTTAAGAACGTTGCTGCTCCAGCCCATTTCTACCGATTGTTTCATATACCAATATCTTACGCCCAATGGTAGCGGATTATTGAGTATGACCATATGGCTTGCCCAATTTATTCTTGCAATCGGTGACGCCAAGAATAAATCTTCTATATCCTCTATTTTTATTTTATAGATGGTTGCTACTGTTTTTGCTACATTCTGAAATTGCGCAGGAACCTCCTGCGTAATTTCTAAAGATTGATTATCAGCTGATTGTATTTGCGCAGTAAGCTCCTGCGTAAATTGCCCGCTGTTGAGTTTTAGGACTTCATTAGTAATGTTTTGAATATTAGGGACTGACAGTATTGAATCTACTTCAATAAAACTACGAAGTACATTTAACGGATATAAACGAGCAAACTGGCACATATAAGTAAGATTACGCTCCGAATATCCCTTCTTTTCAGGATAATTGAATCTGATTGCCTGTGCCAACTTCTTGATAATTTTACCACCCCAGCCATGCAGGTTTTGGTGGTACAGTATATAATTGCCCATTTTCCAGTAATGGAACAACATCTGAGCATTGGCTGCGGTAATGAGCCGGACTTGTGCCTGTTCTATTTCCGAACCGACAGCATGGACAAAGGCATCAAAATGACCTTTCTTTATATTATGTTCGTTGTTATTTTCCATATTACTAACTATTACTTAACAAAGATAGCTCTAATAATGGATAATCTGTGAAACAGACTGATACTTTTATAGTTGGTTAAACTTGTTCATTGCATTAGCCTTAATATCATCGGCTATGTCAATGTAGGGCTTCATGGCTTTATAATCACTGTGTCCTGTCCATTTCATTACAACCTGTGCCGGAATACCGAGAGCCAGCGCATTACAGATGAATGTTCTTCTTCCTGCATGAGTACTGAGCAATGCGTATTTCGGGGTAACTTCATCTATGCGCTCATTCCCTTTATAGTAGGTTTCACGTATAGGTTCGTTAATTTCTGCCAGTTCTCCCAGTTCTTTCAGATAATCATTCATTTTCTGATTGCTGATAACAGGCAATACCATGTGGTTTTCAAAATGGATGTCCTTGTATTTTTCAAGTATGGCTTTACTGTACTTGTTCAGTTCAATACTCAGACTATCTGCCGTTTTAACGGTGGTGACTTCTATATGGTCGGACTTGACATCACTTCTCTTTAGGTTGCGAACATCTGAATAACGCAGACTGGTAAAGCAACAGAACAGGAAAACATCCCGGACACGTTCCAGATACTGTTTGTCTTTGGGTATCTGATAGTCTTTAAGTTTGTTCAGTTCTTCCCATGTCAGGAAGATTACCTTCTTGGGGGTGGTTTTCAATTTCGGTTTGAACGTATCGTATGCTATATTCTGGTGATAGTCTTTCTTGAAGCTCCACCGCAGGAACCATTTGAGGAATCCCATTTGTTTACCGATGGTACTGTTCCTCATATCCTTTTTGTCGCGCAGGAAATTGACATATTCGTTCAGTCCGAATTCATTGAAATATTCAAAGGTTAAATCTTCCTTGAACTCCTTGAGGTGATTTTTAACGGCTGCAAACTTTTCGTATGTGGATTCAGTCCAGTTATTCTGGTTGCCGCATTCTTTTACAAATTCATCGAATACCTCCCAAAAACTTATCTTTACGTCTTCCTGGTCTTCACTTGTATCTTTCATCCGCAGGTTGAATGCGTCCTTTAGCTGTTGGGTAGTGGGCATGGCTTCCTGTACCTCAAATTCCTTGAACACGTTTTGAATTTCGGTATAGTATTTCAGCAGATCGGCATTGATTTCAGATGCACTTTGCTTTAGTTTGTTGGTACACCCGTTCTTCACTCGCTGCTTGTCAGCATCCCACTTGGCTACATCAATGCGGTAACCCGTTGTAAATTCAATGCGCTGACTTGCGTATATGACACGCATACGGATAGGCACGTTCTCCAC
>URWP01000373.1 GCA_900551645.1 uncultured Bacteroides sp. | reverse complement strand
CCACGCAAGTTGATGATGTTAGCACCACCCTTAGTTACTTTCTGCTGGATTTCAGCCCACTGTTCTTTTGTCAAAGCGTCAGTACCGATGATGTCTGTCAAAGCTTTACCGTTTACTTTAGCAGTAGAAGCAAATACAGCCATCTGTTCGCCGTGACCACCGTAAGTACGGCAGTTTTCAACAGCGTCCATAGATACACCGAAGTGTTTAGCCAGTTCGCTACGCAGACGAGTAGAATCAAGAGCAGCCAAAGTAGTAACCTGACCAGGTTTCAAACCAGAATACAGCAGAGTAATCAAACCAGTGATGTCAGCCGGGTTGAAGATAACAACGATGTGTTTAACATCCGGACAGTACTGTTTAACGTTCTTACCGAATTCTTCAGCGATAGCAGCATTACCTTTCAGCAAGTCTTCACGAGTCATACCAGCTTTACGAGCTGCACCACCTGAGTTTACGATATATTTAGCACCAGTCAGCGCTTCTTTGATATCTGAAGTGAAGGTAACGTTAACACCTTCGAAACCGCAGTGGAACAATTCTTCAGCAACACCTTCCAAACCTGGAGCGTACGGGTCGTACAAACAGATGTTAGGAGTTAAGCCCATCATGATAGCAGTCTGAGCCATGTTAGAACCGATCATACCGGCAGCACCAACAATGGTAAGTTTTTCGTTTGTTACAAAATTCATAATGCTTATTATTTAAGTTATGTATATAATGTTTGCTTTTTTCTTCTTGCGCTACAAAGATAAAAAGTTCTTCTTGAAAACCCAATCATTTAAGAAAGGAAATATCAATGGAAAAAAAGGCTTTCTACTTGATTACGGAAAAATTTCACTATTTTTAAAAGAAGCATTCTTCATTTTGCTAACAGCAGGTAGCATTTTCTATGACTTTAGAGTTTGATAAATCTTATAGGTGTATTTTGTTTTTATTGGAAAAACGATAAGCGGAAGAATTTATTCGAGTTTATAACTTGAATGTATTTCTGGGTAATTATATCCTTTTTGCATAAAAAGAGTTTCGTTTTTGTCTGTTTTTATAAAAGATGTGCTTTTTTTGTAAAAAATTAAATCTATTACTAATAATCATAAATTTTTTATGGATTTGTTCTTTTTAAGTAGAAGTTTTATTAAGCGTGCGTCGCTAATGGGAATTGCTTCCATATTAGGCTGTCCATACATTGTGAATGCTGAGGTGAAGGCAGGAAACAATGCGGTGAGTATTGTTCAACAGGCAGTGGAGGTAAAGGGGGTAGTATATGATTCTACAGGTTTTCCTGTAATCGGTGCTTCCGTGGTAGAAAAAGGTAATTCAACCAACGGTGCCATTACCGATATGGATGGTAATTTTACATTGAATGTAGCGAAAGATGCTATTATTGTTATTTCGTACATTGGATGTGAAACACAGGAGATAAAAGTTACTCCGGGGAAAATACTGAATGTGACACTGAAGGAAGACAATCAAGTGTTGGATGAAGTTGTTGTCGTTGGATATGGTGTACAGAAGAAAGTAAATCTGACAGGTTCTGTAGCTACTGTAGAAGGTGATGTTTTGGAACAACGTCCTTTAGCCAATGCTACACAAAGTCTGCAAGGTATGGTACCAGGATTGTATATTGATAATACTAATGCTGGTCGTCCGGGTGCTACTTCTTCTTTGCAGTTGCGTGGTCAAGGAAATCTATCAGGTAATGCAGCTCCATATGTATTGGTAGATGGTGTAGAGATGGATTTGGCTGATGTCAATCCCAATGATATTGAGAATATTTCTGGACTTGTATTTAGAAGCGTAGAACAACCAAAAACAATCAGAAATATCCAAGCATAAATCTTTAATTATCAGCACATTCTAAAAAATTAACACTTTTCGACTGCTTTTTGATGCTTCCCAAATTTCCACATATTTTTGAGACGTATTTCTGACGTGGAGAATTTGCGGGGCTTGTTTTTTGTCACACCGTGCAGACAGTTGACAAGGGTTTACAACCGTTTACAACAAGCGACAATATCCGCCCCGACATTCAGTGACGGTCACATCGTGGAGAAAGGCGA
>URWP01000372.1 GCA_900551645.1 uncultured Bacteroides sp. | reverse complement strand
CTCGGTCAGGGTTGTCTTACCGGCGTCCGGGTGACTGATAATCGCAAATGTTCTTCTTCTTTCAATTTCTTCGGAGTATTGACCCATTTCTTTTTGTGCTTCTTATTTCTTGATTACATTCATATTTTCCATACATTTCCGAAGGCTTTCTTCCCAGTGAGGAATTGTTAAGCCATAGGAAGATTTGATTTTCTGTTTGTTCAGTACGCTGAAATGCGGACGAACAGCTTTCGTTGGATAATCTTTCGATTCGATCGGGACTACCCGGGCCTTCAGGCCAGCCAGCGAGATGATCTTGACTGTAAAATCGTACCAGCTACAAACACCTTCATCCGAGAAGTGATAGATTCCCGGTTGATATTGCCCTTGTTCGGCTTGTTCCAGGATGGATAATAAAGCAATGGCCAAGTCGGTTGCGTAAGTAGGACTTCCCACCTGATCAAATACTACCCGGATCTCCTCACGTTCAGCTCCCAAACGAAGCATGGTCTTGACAAAATTATTTCCGTATTCGGAATATAACCAGGCTGTCCGGACAATGACGGCATCCGGGCAAATCTCCTGCAGAACCTCTTCTCCGGCTCTTTTGGTAGAGCCATATACCGATTGGGGATTTGTCGTGTCTGTTTCCCGGTAAGGAATACAAGATGTACCGTCGAATACATAATCGGTTGATACATGAATAACTTTTGCCTGGCACTTTTGGGCGGCCCGAGCCAGGTTGGCTACCGCATCCCGGTTGATCTGTTCACAAAGTTCCAGGTTCTCTTCAGCTTTGTCAACTGCAGTGTAAGCGGCACAGTTCAGGATGTAATCTACCGGATGCGTTTGGATAAAGGCGTCCACACTTTCTTCTTTACAAATATCTAATGTATCTACATCTGTAAAGAGAAACTGAAAGCGGTTATATGCTCCGGAAAGACAACGGATAGATGTTCCCAATTGTCCGTTTGCTCCGGTAACCAATACTGTTTTCATATCTTTATTCATCTTCTAATTCAAGTTCTCCGTTCATATCAGCTCTGTATTTCTCTGCCAGTAAAGCGAGGAATGAACTGATTTGTTTTATCCCATCCAATGTCTCAGCGCTGATTTCCTTTCCTTGCATCCGCAGCATCAGGTATCCATATACGGCAGTAAAGCATGTTTCCAGTTCCGGAATGTCGTTTCCACCTGACTTGGCACGCAACTGTACTATATAAGGAAGCGTTTTGTAATAGGCAGCTCCATAAATCATTTCTTTCGGAGATTTCAGGAGATGCAAATGCAGATCCGTCAGCGTTATGATAACATTCTTGTTCAATTGGATGTGACCAGCTTCTTTGACACCTTCGCTTCGCATCATTTCAATCAGTTCTTCATACCAGCGGGCTATTTCTTCTTTCACTTCGTCCGGCTGGTTATAACGGGCAATGACCTTATCCCGTATTTCGTCCATATCAAAATGATTGGCACGGATCAAATCTTCTACCTGCCACATGTACAGCAGGTATTCGCATATATTTTCTTTTCTTTTTTGTCTGGCAATAATCATAGTGATAATGCTAAAGTAAACTCTGATACAGCCTGATAGAAATCAGCATCTTTGATACCCAGTTGCCGGCATGCCAGACGGGCAGCATTGATGTTGATCAGAAAATGATGATTTAATATCCGGATGGGATACTTTCCATACCGGGTGTCCAGATAAACCAGCCCTTCTTCTTCAACGATCGGATGTCCTTCAAACGGGATTGCCGTGATGTCATTCCGGATATCCTGGACTAACTCTCCGATGACAGGGTCACCTCCGTAGTAAATTAATTTCCCTTCTCGTTCAATAGAAGTGGAAAAACAACGGTAAGTAGACATATAAGCTTCCGGAGAGTCATGATCTTGAGACGAATCCCAATTCAAGTTCGTCATGATGGCGATATGTGGACGATAAAATTCCAATTGAGAACGTTTCTCGATTACCGACGTGATGTGTTCATCTCCTTCAATAAGAGCGATACGAGCTTCATAACTGAAATGCAGATGTTTGTCTAAACCCGGTATTTCGCTGGTAGTAGCATAGTCGAAAGCCATTTTTTGCTTACGCAGTGCAGCTGCTATCATAGCG
>URWP01000371.1 GCA_900551645.1 uncultured Bacteroides sp. | reverse complement strand
TCTTGCGTATGAGGAAAGTCCGGGCAACACAGAGCGTCCCACTTCCTAACAGAAAGCTGTCCGTGAGGGTAGAGTAACGTAGAAGAAAATAACCGCCGCTCCTTTCGGGGAGAGGTAAGGGTGAGAAGGTAGGGTAAGAGCCTACCAGCCGTATAGTGATATGCGGGCTGTGCATCTTAGGAGTTGTAAGGTCATGTAAACCGGCATTAACGAGGGTTGCTCGCCCCACGTCGGAGGGTGGACCGCTAGAACCGTCTGGTGACAGGCGGTGTAGATAAATGACAGGCTCCCCTGCTTGCAGGGAGACAGAACCCGGCTTATAGGCTGACTGTTATTCTTTTACTCCTTCCTTAAAGTCAATTCATGAACAAGTCACGAATCAACAGTTGGCTGCAGTTTCTCACCGATGGTATCTGGCGAGTAACCGAAGATGAAGTCACTCCACTTCAGCAGCGTCTTTACGCATGTATCAAAGTCATATCACTATCCATCAAGCAGTTCGAGGTGGACCGGATTACCGAACGAGCCTCTGCTCTTACCTACAGTACCCTACTCTCTATCATACCGATTCTGGCCATTCTTTTTGCCATTGCCCGCGGATTCGGCTTTGATTCCCTGGTAGAAAGCCAGTTCCGGAGCGGAGTAGCCAGCCAACAGGCAGAACTCATCATTACGTGGATAAACTCATATCTGGAACATGCCCAAAGCGGTATATTCATCGGTGTGGGCCTCGTTGTACTTCTTTGGACTGTACTTATCCTGACCGATACCATCGAACGGAGCTTCAATGCCATCTGGCAGGTAAAACGGCCACGAAGCGTCATGCGAAAAATAACCGACTATTTTTCGATGATTCTGCTTTTACCCATTCTGATTGTGGTTTCCAGCGGTTTGGGTATCTTCATGTCGACTTATATAAAGGATATGGAGAACTACGTGGTTCTGGCTCCAATTGTGAAGTTTCTAGTCAGACTGATACCTTACGCCTTGACTTGGAGCATGTTTACAGCTCTTTTTATCTTCATCCCAAACACCAAGGTCAAATTCAGCCATGCCTGGCTACCCGGAATCATTGCCGGAAGTGCCTTCCAGGCTTTCCAATATTTTTATATCACCAGCCAGATATGGGTATCCAGCTACAATGCCATCTATGGTAGCTTTGCGGCCATCCCCATGTTTCTATTATGGACACAAATATCCTGGACCATCTGTTTACTGGGAGCAGAAATGTGTTATATCAGCCAGAATCTGGCATCCTTCAATTTCGGTAAAGAAACCGCCAATATCAGCCGCCGATACCACGACTTCTTCTGCACCATTATCCTTTCTTCCATATGCAAACGATTTGCGGTAGGAGCCGCTTCCTATACAGCCGAAGAGTTAAGCAAAGAGCATAAGATTCCTATCCGACTAACCAAAAAGCTCTTGTATGAATTACAGGACATGAAGTTGATTCTGGAAACCAGTCATGACGAAAAATCGGACGAAACCGGCTACACACCTGCTATCGACATTAACGTCCTAACAGTAGGAATGCTTCTGCACCGATTAGACTCCACCGGTTCAGAAGCATTCAAAATAGACCGTAAACATTATTCTTCTTCATGGGACGCATTGATTAAAGCCCGTGAAGAGTATTTATATCGCAACAATAAAATTCTGCTGAAAGACCTATAGCACGAATTATTTGCCGGTCAATTGCATCATACGGCTCAAGTATTTTCCGATAATATCAAATTCGATATTTACCACACTACCTACCTTCAGCGTATGAAAATTAGTATGTTCGTAGGTATAAGGAATAATCGCCACCTGAAAACTGTCAGCCGTAGGATTACAAACTGTCAGACTGACCCCATTTACCGTAACCGAACCCTTATCGACAGTAAAATATCCTCTCTTAGCCATTTCCGGGTCAAACTGATAACGGAACGTATAATACCAGCTTCCTTCCGCATCGGCAATTGCCTCACAGATGGCAGTCTGGTCAACATGTCCCTGCACGATATGGCCATCCAGACGACCGTTCATCATCATACTACGTTCTACATTTACCTTATCACCCGGCTGCAACAGTCCGATATTTGAACGCTCAATGGTTTCTTTCATGGC
>URWP01000370.1 GCA_900551645.1 uncultured Bacteroides sp. | reverse complement strand
GGGTGATACGGACGACATCCGCAAAGAATACGAAGTGCTGCTCAATGAGTTGGCACGTTTCAACCCGGAGATGCTCGACAAGCAGCGGGTGCTGGCTATCACCAAGAGTGATATGTTGGACGAGGAGTTGATTGCGATGCTGGAACCTACGTTGCCTCAAGATATACCGCACGTATTTATTTCGTCCATTATTGGACAAGGGATATCCGAACTGAAGGACGTTCTGTGGACGGAACTCAATAAGGACAGTAACCAATTGGAAGCCGTCCGTCGGGAAGCGATTGTCCATCGTGCCAAGAATTTGACTGAACTCCAGCAGGAATTGCAGGATATGGGTGAAGACGAGGATTTTGAATTTGAATACGAGGATGAAGCGGACGATGAGGATTTCGAATACGAATACGAAGAAGATTGGGAGGACGAACCTCAGAAATAATCATGAATCATTTTTTTGCAGATAATCGGATGTTGGTGTATGGTGCCATGCAACCTTACACCGACATCTTCTGTTTCTCTACTACCCGGAATGGAGGGTTCAGTGAAGGAGAGTATGCCTCGTTCAACTGCAACGGCTATTGTGGCGACCATCAGGAGACAGTGGCGCAGAATCAGGAACTCTTGTGCAGCTTGATGCCACAACGGCCGGAAAGCTTGCTTATTCCTCATCAGACACACGGCACAGAGGTCCGTATTGTGGATGAGGCTTTTCTGCAGTTGCCTGACGCAGCCCGTACAGAAGTATTAGAGGGAGTGGATGCCCTAATTACCCGTGTCCCCGGACAGTGTTTGTGTATTTCTACTGCCGATTGTATTCCGGTACTTTGTTATGATCGGCGTCTGCGGGCGATAGCTGCTGTCCATGCGGGATGGCGGGGTACTGTAGCACGGATTGTCGGAAAGACTTTGCAACGGATGGAAGAGGTGTATGGTACCCGTCCTGAGGATGTGGTGGCCTGCATTGGTCCTGGTATTTCGTTAGACGCTTTTGAGGTAGGAGATGAAGTCTATCAGGCATTCTGCAATGCAGGTTTCCCTATGGAACGGATAGCACGTCGGGAGTCGAAGTGGCATCTGGATTTGTGGGAGGCCAACCGCCTTCAATTGCTGGAGCAAGGAGTTCCCGAAACACAGGTTTCAGTAGCTGGTATTTGTACCTTTCGTCAGAATGACAAGTTTTTTTCTGCGCGTCGGCAAGGTATCCGCTCCGGACGTATCCTGTCGGGGATTTTGCTGATGCATCCTTTTTAAAAGTCAAAAGAAAATGAAGAAGATAATATTAGAAGTTTCTCCGGAGCTGAAGACTGCCTGGCCTTCGTTTCAGGGAGCCGCTGTATTTGCCGAAGTGACAAATTCGGCATACAGTGATCCGTTGTGGCAGCGAATTCAGGAATTTACGGAACTTTATCGCCAGCGGTATACCATCGATTCCATTAAGGATATGCCTGCTATTCAGGCTACTCGCCAGGCTTATAAAAGATGTGGCAAAGACCCTAGTCGTTACCGGCCTTCTTCTGAGGCACTCTGTCGCCGTATTTTGCGTGGACTTTCTTTGTATCAGATAGATACACTGGTAGACTTGATTAATCTGGCTTCCATCTACAGTGGACATTCCATTGGTGGGTTTGACCTCGATAAGATAGTAGGCGACCGTCTGGTACTGGGTATCGGAAAAGCTGGTGAACCCTATGAAGGTATCGGACGTGGTGAACTGAATATCGAGGGGATGCCTGTCTACCGCGATGCAGTGGGTGGGGTAGGGACTCCTACCAGCGATAATGAACGTACCAAGTTAACTGAAGGTACAACCCATTTGCTGGCCATCATGAACAGCTATCGTGGAAAAGAGGGGTTGGAAGCCGATGTACAGTATATGGTGGATTTGCTGAAGGAGTTTGCTGCTGCCCGTCAGGTGGAAGTGGTGTATTTCAATTAATGTTTCATGTGCATGAATTTCAGATTATGGATATAGAAAAGATTATGACCGAAGGTATTGTTTTCAAGGGAAGCAAGTCCACATCGGTAGGGAAGAAAGATGAGAAGGTAAAGACCAAAGCCAAGAAGAAAGCCTATATTACAGGGGCTCACGGCTCCGGTTCTGCCAAGATGAAAGCGGAATA
>URWP01000369.1 GCA_900551645.1 uncultured Bacteroides sp. | reverse complement strand
CTACAAAATGGTTCGGGACTATATCCTTTATTGGGGAACACAGGTCGAAGGTCAGTCGGCTACTACTTTGATTAACTATATTAATCACGACCGTTTACCGAGTCTGACAGTAATGCTGGCAGCTTCGCCTACTATTGGTATATGGAATCTTAATGCCAGCGCAATTATGATGAAGCAGTGGTTTTCGTTGGATGCTGCCGGTCAAAAAAGGACTTATAACAATCCGCTCTTTATAGGTTCATTAAACAATACTTTTACTCTCCCTGCCGGATTCTTGTTGACAGCCGACTTCAGTTATCAAAGTTGTGGTCAGGTCCAGAATATCACTCTTAAACGTCCACAATATACACTCAATATAGGCTTGCGTAAATCCTTCTTGAACGATGCGCTCAGTATTGAAGCGCGTGCAAATGACTTGTTGTTAGGTTGTAAGCAGGAAGCACTTCTTTATATGGAGAGTTCACAGATGAAAGATTTGTCTTGGAGTGATACACGATCATTCAGCCTTACTGTCCGCTACAAGTTTAATGCAGCCAAAAGCAAGTATAAAGGTACAGGAGCAGGACAGGATGCGATAAACCGTATGTAATTTATGACAACATCAATTTCTTATATAAATCTCTCATGGGCAGTTGTAGGCATCATCGATAAGGATGGCCACAACTGCCTTCAATCCATGAAGCGTTCGGACGAACCGATAGAAGTTACCATTGAAAGGTACGTCATCGGTTATCTGGTCTTCTGGCATATTGCCTATATTGATAAAGAAAAGATGAACAGATGTGACGATGAGAAGGTAATCGAACTTGGACGGAAGAAAATGGAGGAATACGTCACCTCACATCCACCTGTAGCTACTTTGCCGAAGTTCTACATCGTCTTCCTAAATCAGCCTCATATTGGCTGCGATACCCACGGCCTCAGTGATGTTTTCTGCGTGTAGTTTCTCGAAGAGTTTTTTCTTGTGAAACTTGACGGTATTGGCATCAATAAAGAGAGTTTCTCCAATCTCCGTGTTCGACAGTCCTTTGACGGAGAGCTGGAGAATCTCTTTTTCACGGTCGGAAAGAATCAGTTCAGGCTGTTTTCTCCATCGTCTTCCCTCGAATGAGTAGAAATACCTGTCAGTACATGTATGGTCTGAAATAACTACATCTCCGATAGTTTTCTCCGGTGACAGTGAAACTGTACATAGAGCCAGCCATATATCCCCATTATCACTCAGCAAGGCAGGTGTCAGTTTGTGGTGGATAAGGTGCGAGTGCTTTTCTGATGTACGGATATGAAAGTTATACTCGATGGACAAGTCAAGTCTTTTTTCTACCGGCTGGTCATAGTAAAACCGGAATCCGGCTTCGTTGATTTCCATAAGACGGTTTATCTCGTCAGACGGAACGACATCAAAATAAAAGGCATAACCTTTCTGTTGCACATCTTCCGGTGAATGACCGCAGAGGAAAAGCGGGTTGGACGATACGTAAAGGAAGTTCTTGCGGTTATAGTCTATGATATACAGACTGTGATTTGTGTTGCGTGCCAGAGCGTTGGCCATGGCAATACATACATCGGTTTTTGAATAATCACTGTCTGGTATTTGTAGGTCTGTATTTATTGGGCGAAAGAAGTCGTTTATATTATTTGGTTGCATAATTGATGTACTTGTTTGGGGCACAAAATTATAAAAAGTACAGACTATATATAATAAAACTGGTCTGTACTTTTTTACTTATATTCTGAATCCTCTACTTTTTCTTGGCTCTTCCTCTGACTGTCGTAAACCTCGTCTTAACTTTTCCCATTGTTCCTTGAACCATTTTCCAATCGGTTGCCTGTTTATTGTCAGTACATTTAGTATCATCAACCGAACTTTTCTCAATTCTGAAAATATCGTTTTTGATGTCAAACTTTCGTCTGTGTTCTTCGGAATAAATTTTGCCACTACATTGTATGGCTTCTTTCTTTGTCAAGAGGCTTTCTATCATGTCTTTGGTAAATCCGATAACAGTGCATAATTTTTCCATTCTCAACATTTCTTTGAACATTGGAAACCATCTGTGTGCCTTTTCAAGTAAGGTGTTCAGCCGGGAAATTTCTATGTCTTTGGCTTCAAGCTCTTGATTGTGTATTCC
>URWP01000368.1 GCA_900551645.1 uncultured Bacteroides sp. | reverse complement strand
TGCAACGTGCGGCCTGTGGAGACATCCGCTACATCCTCTTCGTCATCGACAAGTACGCCGGCGCCAAACACCTGATTGACGAAATGACAATCATTCGCTAAATCTTCGATATAGAAACAGAAATCCTCTTGCACACCGTTCTCTGCGAACCGGTCTGCAAGAGGATTTTTTAATGCATCAAACAGAGATAAATCTCCGTTATCGTTTCTTCTGTTCTTTCGCCTCTTCCTGAGGTATACGGAAAGCCGTATAAAGTTCCAGCACGGCGGCAATGGTCAATCCTACAATCCATTCGTTCCGGTGCCACACCAGCATGGCCACTCCAGTAAGTACCAGTATCAGGGCCCCCATCAGTTGCTGGCGGCGCAGACGCCGAATGACGAAACTGGAGCCCTTATATCCCGTCACCACTTGTGCATAGGCGAACATCACCGCCCCTACCAGATAGATATACGGAGCATATGCCAGTTTCCCGAACTGGAGAATCAGTCCCACAAACAAGAGGACAGCACCGGCCATCGCCAGTACATTCACGGTCTTCGTATTCATTTCTTCAAATCTTCTTCAAAAATATAGACATCTTCATTCTCCTGTTTCATCAGGTATTTCTCACGGGCTACCTTTTCCAGTTCTTTCGGATTGGAAGTAATTTCCTTCAGCATCCTGCTATCTTCCTCATACTGTTTCCGGTAGCGTTCAATCTCCTTGTTCAGTTCATGAATCTGACGCCGGTTCTGGAAACGGTGAATCAGGCTGTTATCGTCTATCACACCGATAACCAGCAGAAATACGCCCAAAGTAACCAGGTATTTATGGCGACGGATATACAACCATATTTTCGCAATTTTTCTCATAACACCAGCAACATTTTATCGGGACAAAGATAGTGAAAGGTGAGTGCAATACAAAAAAGAAGCTTGCTTATTTTTTTATTGCCGAACCGCATCCTGGCTTATCATTTCCAACCCAATTTGTCTCGTATGTTATTGCTTACGATTTCGAACCGATCAGTCAGACGAAGCCATTCAGGAACATCCTTATTCATCCATCCCATAACAACCATCATTTCTTTATGAATTTCCTCTACACGATTCAGATTCCAACAAATGGATTCGTTATGGAACACCCTGTTTCGGAATGTGCGAAAGGTATTCAAAGGAGCTGAAACATTTTTCCTCTGCCGTTCTTTTTTAGGCATGAATGGAAATGCCCTGCGCAAATCTTTCCATAGCAGACGTTCATATTCACTGTTCAACAATGATACCCAGAATCCAAGCGTCAGTTCAGCAATGACTTTCGAAGAGGTTATCGACTCGTGCCTGCCTGCAATCTGTTTACTGGCTTGCGTCACATAATGGTTCAACCTTGATAATCCGGGGGTATTTGCAAATACTACATACCAATCGTCACGCCCTGTCATTGTCTGTAGCTCCCGGCTCAATGCATTACGCAATGTAACTTCAAATACAGACAGGCTAGTGTAAAACGCTTCCGCCAATTCTAAATTACACTGATAATGAAGAATTGCGCGAGCTTCATCATTCGGATATAGGTTGAAGTATCTCTCCATCCGCTTGGTAGAGAAAACTTTTTCGAAAAAAGATTTGTTATATCCCATATTATTCATATTTTTGCATTGCAGTCCCGGGCGTTCCTCTCCCAGCTTTCAGTTACTGGTGATGAATCCGGGTTTTTTTATGTCCTGTCGCAAAGGTACTACAATTCTATCGGTTCAATACCTTTCCCTTATCTTTTTCTTCTCCATCAGGTCATCAGATTCCGCCACTCCCCCAGACAAGAAAAAACAAAATTTCCCCTCAACTCCCCCGAGGTAAGGCAGATTTTATGTACATTTGCATGGAATCCTAAAATCAAGAAGCCGTTTATGGAGAATTACATCGTATCGGCGCGGAAGTACCGCCCGGCAACGTTTGATACGGTAGTGGGCCAACGTGCCTTGACCACCACCCTGAAGAATGCCATCGCTACCAACAAGCTGGCTCATGCCTACCTGTTCTGCGGTCCACGCGGTGTGGGAAAGACTGCCTGTGCCCGTATCTTCGCCAAAACCATCAATTGTCTGCACCCGAAAGAAAACGGAGAGGCCTGCAACGAATGTGAATCCTGCCAGGCG
>URWP01000367.1 GCA_900551645.1 uncultured Bacteroides sp. | reverse complement strand
GGCTACTCCGGTAGCTGCAGGACTGGTGCTTCATGCGGCAAATCCTGAAGGATATGCGTATGATGCAGCGAAAGGATATATCTCTTATGCAGACCCCACGACGAATGCTGAAGCTGGCAACGGTATTGTATATGTAGGAGCAGTATTCCCTGCTTCGGTACAGACTACTACACAGTTGTTTGAAAAACCGGTAGGCGATGCACTGGGACATGTATTGGGTATTTCTACGTATGAACCGGGTAATGATTTTGTATATTACTGGGGTTCAGGCTGGAGCAAATATGGTTTCGAAAAAGCAGAAGACTGGACCAATTACTTGAAGGATTATGCTGAGAAAGTACGTAATCCGCTGGTAGTGACCGTTCAGAAATAAAAGTCTGTAACAGGAAAGATATAAAGATATAAGGAAAACCGACAGTGCCGAATGACCGTTTGGGGAGATTGGGTTCTGTCGGTTTTTATTTTGTCAGTACTATACTGAAAATACTGCAGTACTTTCAAGGAAGTACTGGCATGACGAAGGAGAGTCTTTTTTCAACAGCTGATATTAAGGAAACACCTTAAACTCGTAGCCTTCTGCAAGCAGCCACTCAATGGAGCGGGGAAGGGCATATTTAAGGTTTTCTTCCGATTTCAGGGAGTCATGGAACGTGATGATAGAACCGTTCCGAGCATATTTCTTTACCTTCTCAAATACTTGCGGACCATTGAGCCGCTTGCTGTAGTCTCGCGTAACCAAATCCCACATCACAATCTGGTATTTCTTTTTCAACACATGGTATTGCATCCACCGCATGTGCCCGTGAGGAGGACGAAATAAGTTGGTCTGCAAATAAGCGTTGGCCTTATCGGTATTGGCCAGATAGTTCTGGCTTAAAAATTCGAATCCTCGTATATGGTTAAAAGTATGGTTTCCGATACGATGTCCGCGTTCCACTACCATTTGGAATTCTTTGGGATGCTTCCTTACATTATCGCCCACCATGAAGAAGGTAGCTTTAATTCCATATTTGTCCAGTAAATCAAGTACCCAGGGAGTAATCTCAGGTATGGGGCCGTCATCAAAAGTGAGGTAGACAGCTCTTTCGTTTTTATCCATGCGCCAGAGAGCTTTTGGATAAAGCAGACGGATAAATTGTGGAGGTTGTTCTATGAACATGTTTTTCGTCGTTTTAAGAGGTTTGTTTTGCAGAAAGAATTAAAAGAAAGAATGTCATTCTGAACCGGCAAAGGTGGTGATATTCTCTGTGGTGTTCAGAATGACATTCGGTATCTAATCATTCAATTTCTGTATTATTGAGCAGGAGCGCTGTTACCTACTCGTTTTTCCAGCAGTTTGTACAGCTGGTCGAACTTTTGAGCATAATGCAAAGCAGATTTGTTTTCTTCACCTGTCTTGCTGTCTTTCATTTGCGCCATGGTCTTGCATACATCATCCAGAATATAGAAATAACGCATGCAGTTTTCGTATGAACTTGCGAAACGGGCATCGTCCAGACTCAAGTACCAGGTAGCATATTCTACTGCATTGTTGGCCAGTTCATTGAGAATCTTTTCAGCTTTCTGCGGCTGTCCTAATGCCAGGTAGTTTTCTGCCATTTCCTTGGAACTGCTCATCAGGTAGTCGTGCGGAACGGTGGTCGAAGGAATCACTTTTTCGCAATAATCCAATGCTTTCAGTGCCTTATCCTTCTTGCCTTCCTTAATCAACTGGCTGGTCAGCTGTACGAACATGCGGCGATGCGTATCGCACATGCGCAATACAGTTTCATCCAGGTAAATGTCAGGGTTGTCAATGCCGCCGAACTTGAACTTGTTCATCAGGTTGTCGTACATCTTTTCGCTGTCGAGTCGTCTGCCTAATTTCGCATTGTCAAACGGAGTGATGCGATAAGCCAGACCTTCCTGCAAGAAGTTATTGGTCAGGTTCAGGTGATTGTCAGAACCCACAGTGATAGCCATGTACATCGGACGTTCCCAGTTGGTATTGGCCAACATTTCCAGCATCATCAGTTCGCTCTTATACAGCACTCGTTTACCTTTCAGCGAGATATGCATGTATTCTGGAATAGAATCAGGTGTCAGCATACCCGAACGTTTGATAGCTTCCTTATCCAGTTTTATGACGATACTGTCG
>URWP01000366.1 GCA_900551645.1 uncultured Bacteroides sp. | reverse complement strand
TGAGGAATACCGCCTCCGGCTATCAATGGCATACGTTTTACCAAAGAAGCGACAAAGATCAGAATCCCCCATAAGATAAAAAACAACAATACATGCCAATACCACGGATAATGCGCCGTGAAAAAAGTTTTCCGCACATCAAAGAAATACCAGAGAAGATAGTGATAAGGCACAGCAACCAGTCCCGTAAGCAGCCCCACGAATATGCTCACGAAATACAGACGGGCATCAATCAGCTTCAGTTTCCATATTTGCCATTTGCGCAGATTGCTCCACTCCTTCCACTTGTTTTTCCATTTCTCCAGTTTCATATCCGGAATAAACAAATGGAAAAGAGAAGGGTTTATTTAAACAATGGCTTTAATAGTTCCGGTATTTCTATTTCATTTGCTTTCAGCGCTTCCAAACATTCACGCCCTTTATCGGATAAAGTAAAATGCATCTGCCGTTTATCCTTATCCCCCAAATTACGGACGATTAATTCTTTCTCTTCAATGGAACGGATGACTTTAGAGGTATGCGAAGCAGACAGACCTGTGTTTTCCGATATTACCCTGGCTGTCAGCGTATCTCCGCCAATGCAACAAAGTGCCATTGCCTCATTCAATGACACTCCATATTGTTCCATCAAGCGGGTTTCAAGTTCAGAGAGAGCCTTGAACAGCTCTCTCATGACACATATTGATTTTATTTTCTCCATGCAAATTTAAATAAACAAGTTTACATTCGCCTGTTCGGCACGGTTCATATAGGTTGCCACTCCGCCAATAGTCACATGATCCAGCAATTCCTCACGTTTCACACCCATTACATCCATTGACATCTGGCAAGCAATAAATTCCACTCCGTTCTGAATGGCTTGAGTACGCAGAGATTCCAGTGAGTCGATGTTTTTCTTATTCATGATATATCGCATCATCCTGGCTCCCATTCCACCCATATTCATTTTAGACAATCTCAACTTTAAAGAACTGGAAGGCAGCATCATGCCGAACATCTTCCCCCAGATATCTTTCTTCACCGCAGGCTTGTCCAATCTTTTGATAGCATTCAGCCCCCAGAAAGTAAAGAAGATGGTCACCTTCTTTCCCGTAGCCGCCGCACCGTTTGCGAGTACAAAAGTAGCTAAAACTTTGTCCAGGTCGTCACTGAACAGAATAAAAGTTTTCCCTTTATCCTCCCGGCAAACCTCCGAGGAAGAAGATTGCGGAGTACTTTTCTCAACAATTACCTCATACTTTCCTGCTCCTGACTTTACTGAGACAAAACGGTTCCCGGTAGTCTGGCACCATGCTTCGGCATCGCGGGGGAAACCGGCATCCGTAGCGACAATCTCCAGACGTTCGCCGTCCGCCAGTTCTTCCATACTCTTCTTCAGCTTCAGAATCGGACCGGGGCACTGGATTCCGCAAGCATCGACCTTCACCACCCGGGTAGCCACCGGTTCTGTACAGGTACCGGTTCCCTTTTCAGAAGCAAGCGAGCATGACCAACCCGAAGAAACCACCGGCTTGACGGCCGCCCGATAGGTCTTCAACCCACCGATAAGGTTCCGTACATCGGTATATCCGTTCGCTTTCAGGATGTTCGAAGCCAAATACCCTCTCAATCCCACTCCACAGAACAGAAAGACCGGTTTGTCTTTCGGAATCTCCTTCATCTGTTCACGCATATCGTCCAGCGGTACATTGACGGCGCCTGGAATGCTGCCTAAAGCAAATTCATCGGGCGTACGGACATCGATGAGGCTCACCTTCGTCAAATCCGCCTGTTGCAATTCCCGCCAATAGAGTGGAGTCATTTTACCGCTCAGGATATTACCGGCCACATATCCCGTAATGGCTACCGGGTCTTTGGCCGAAGCGAATGGATGCGCGTATGCATGCTCCAGTTCCATCAAATCGTATACGGTTCCTCCCCGCTTGATAGTCAGCGCATACTCGTCGATACGCTTGTCCACTCCCTTGTAACCCACTATCTGGGCTCCGTAGAGCTTACCGTCTTTGGGCGAGAAAGTAATCTTGATGTCCATCTGCAAGGCACCGGGATAATATCCGGCGTGCGAACCGGCGTGTATGGTAGCCGAAAGGTAAGGGATTTCCATCTGCTTCAACCGCTTGGCAGGAAGTCCTGTAGCCGCTACC
>URWP01000365.1 GCA_900551645.1 uncultured Bacteroides sp. | reverse complement strand
GGCACCTCCGTGCAGGAAATTACTGATTTGCTGCCAGGTAATCTCTTTGGGCGAAGCGCTTACCTGCTCCTCCACAATACCATGATCGGCAGCAAACAAGATGTTATAGGGACGATTCAAATGCGGGAACAACGTATGCTGAATCATACACACCTGGGCGGCAAGTTCCTCCAGCCGCCCCAACGAACCTTTCGGTTTCGTCAAATCATCTATCTTCTGAAGTACCGTCTGACGGAACTCCGGATTTTCCAAATCTACTATCTGAAATGTCTTCATTGTATATCGGTTATAGTGCCGGAACCTGCCTGGACAAAGTTCCCGGCTTCTTTCACGGACACAAAAATACAATAAAAGATGAGATGCAAACACCATTATACAGAATTTTAGCACCAGTCCGGAAACGAACCGTTTTTTTTCATACCTTTGTATCATTATGGAACAAGAACAATCTTCAATCAAAGAGCGGGAACATGTCGATTTACGTGAACCCCGCCGATACAAAGTAATTATCTACAACGACGATTTTACCACCATGGAATTTGTCGTCAGAATATTGACTACGGTATTTTTCAAATCTCCGGCAGAAGCCGAAACACTTATGCTGCAGGTACACCAGAGCCATTCGGCCGTGGTAGGTATCTACACCTACGACATCGCTACCTCAAAGGTACAAAAAGCTACCCGGATGGCCCGCGAAGAAGGATTTCCCTTACGACTTGCCGTAGAACCCGAAGAAAACTGACCTTAGAAACGTATGAGCACTTCAAGTACCCCTTTTGTAAACAAAGCTTTCAACGAAGCCCAGAAAAAAGCGGCACACGAACGGCATGAATTTCTGTTGCCGGAACATCTGCTGTATGCCTTACTGGAACAAGAACCATTCCTCAGTGCACTCGAAGCATTTGAAACAGATACCCGCCAACTCTGGCAGAAGCTGGAAAAATTCTTTCAGGAAGAAGTAGAAAGAGTACCCGATGAAATCAATTACCAGCTGGAATTGTCTGGTCAGATGAACGAAATTGTCCATATAGCCTACCTGCAGGTAGAAGACTCCAGTGCCAGGGAATTGGATGTTCCTCATCTGGTTCAAGGGCTCCTGAAACAGAAAGAATCCTGGGCAGCCCACCTGCTGAAGGAACAGATAAACGGCAATGAGGCAGATTTCATGCAAGAACTGATTGCCGCCTACGAAACTTACAACGAAACATGGGCAGGTGAAGAAAACGCCGACACTCCCAGACAGGAAGCCTGGCGAAACTATGTTACTTGCCTGAACGATACCCTGAATGAACATAATCCGCTGATAGGACGGGAAGCCGAACTGGAACGTACCATTCAGGTATTGTGCCGCAAGGAAAAGAATAATCCGCTCCATGTCGGCGAATCGGGTGTGGGAAAGACTTCACTGGCTTACGGACTGGCCGCCCGCATCGAAAACGACGATGTCCCCGAACGCCTGCAACACGCACGTATCTATGCCCTCGACCTGGGAGGCCTGCTGGCAGGTACTCAGTTCAGAGGTGACTTCGAAAAACGGTTAAAGATGATTATGGAAGGTATCCGCAAGGAAGGGAACGCCATTGTCTATATCGATGAAATTCATAATCTGGTGGGTACCGGACGTACCGGCGACAGCTCGATGGATGCCTCGAACATGCTGAAGCCTTATCTGGAAGGCGGTGAAATACGTTTTATCGGTTCTACCACCTACGATGAATATAACCGCTATTTCGCACGAAGCAAAGGAATGGTACGCCGTTTCCAGCAGATTGATATCCTGGAGCCCAATATCGACGAAACCGTCCGTATTCTTGAAGGACTGAAAAGAAAATACGAAGAGTTCCACCATGTAACCTACGATGAAGACGTTATACCCTATGCGGTCAAGGCCAGTGCCCGCTACATTAGCGACCGGTTTCTGCCGGACAAGGCCATCGACCTGATAGACGAAGCAGGAGCCTACCGGGAAATCCATCCGACTGAAACCAGTGAACAACGGGTAGACAAGGCACTGGTAACCGATGTTCTGGCCCGGATGTGTAAAGTGGATGCCCTGACAATGAAAGAGGATGATAACGCGAATCTGGAAACATTGCAGGAACGCATCGGAAGTCAGATTTACGGACAGGACGAAGCGGTTACACAGGTAGTAGAAGCGGTACAGT
>URWP01000364.1 GCA_900551645.1 uncultured Bacteroides sp. | reverse complement strand
ATTCGCAATACTTTGTGTATGAATTAGTTGGCTAATTTTGTTATATTTACTGAATATCCCTTTTTATTATTCGTCCTGTAATACGATGCCCATTTTTTTCATTAAAAAACAAGCATTCATGTTTTGGGCAATTCCTTCACGTAATTTGTAGGAGAAAGTTAGCTCATCACCGGTAATGTCGGCCTCGAAACAGTAGTTGCGTATTTCGTCAGGGAACTGTTCAATGAGTTTTCCCAGCAGCAAATCATGGGTAGCGATGATACCGTTGGCTTTCAGTTGCATGAACTGTCGGATTAGATCGAACGACCCTTTCTGCTTGTCCATGGAGTTGGTACCTTTCAGGATTTCATCCAATATGATGAAGAGCTCTTTTTCTTCGTTCAGCAAGTCGATAATGTGCTTCAGCCGTTTCAGTTCGGCAAAGAAGTAGGATTCGTTGTCGGATAGAGAGTCAGAGGTACGCAGGCTGGTTACCAGTTGGCTGGGATAAAGTATCAGAGAATCGCAGCATACCGGTGCACCGATACAGGCCAGCAGGTAATTTATACCGATGGTACGCAGATAGGTACTTTTTCCTGCCATATTGGCTCCGGTAATAATCAGAAAGAACGGACGGGAAGGAATACGGGCTCCATTCTTGATGCATTGGTTTTCAGGCATCAGCGGATGTCCCATGTTTTCGGCCAGAAAGCAGAAAGGAGTATCGCTGAGACTAGGGTAGGTGTATTTCGGATGGTTGTAGGCGAAAGTACCTAGTGAACAGAGCGCATCGTAAGTTCCAATGGCTTCCATCCATCCCATGATATAATTTCCGTATCGGTCTTTCCACCGTTCTATCCTGACAATCTCCTGCAGTTGGAAGAGTAGAAGTCCTTCCAGAATGACATACAGAAACTGGTTGTTCCGTAAGTCCAGTCGGTCCAGTTCTTTCGACAGTTCGTTTAATGCCTCAGTCGGTGCTTTTCTGTCTATGTAAAGACTGCGGGTCAGTGCCTGTAGGTCAGGTGCTTCCCATGCTTCTGCTTCGGCCTGTGCCAACAGGCGGGCATATCCTTTCAAGGTTTTCAGTTGTGTGCCGTATGTTTCCTGTATTTGAGTAGCCCGTTTGATAAAACCGAAACTGATGATAAGACAGGTCATGAATGTCAATCCGAACCATTGGAACGGACAGAATCCCGTCAGACTACCCAGCAGAGTCAGTGCATTTAGGGAAGGTGCTCCCCAAATAGCGATTTTAACCCACTTGCGATGTAAGTAGCCGACCGGAGTGTTGCACCATTGATGGAGGATTTCATCGTCCTTATCGCTCCCTTGGTATACCAGTCCGGTGGTTCGGAAACGTTCTCTGAATTCTGGACGTCGGCAGAGGTCAGCTACGCTTTGTTGCCGGTTTTCGATGGATTTTTTGTCCGTCAGATGCTGTTGAAGCCAGGCAGCCAGACGTTTTTTCCCGAAGCAGGTACAGGTACGGTTCAGGGCTTGAAACATGGAACGTTCACCGAACAAATCCAGGTCATACGAGTAATCATGCGAAGGGTTGATATACATTTTTCCTCCGTCGAACGCACTGTAGTTCCCTTGCAGCGCTTGTAATTCTTCCTGGTAGATACGTATTTCAGTTTCTGTCCATGTTTTTTCCTGAAACAGCCGGTTGTGTAGTTTGACCAGTACGAAGAAAGGGATGAATGTACAGCAGAAAGACAGGATAAGTATCCAGCCAGCCGCATGGAAAAAATAGATTAAGGCGGTTATTCCTGCTGCGAAAAGTAGGACGCGCAGCATGCTGACGCGCCAGATACGTTGTTTGATGTGCTTCAGTCGTTGTTCTGCCTCGGTAAGTAGCCGGGCATAACGTTCGGATGGATTCATAGTCGTGTAATTTTTTGGAGGTTTGAAACGCAAATATACACAGAAAACCGGCATTACTCCCTGTTTGAGGGCCTTTTAGACAGGGGCATAACTCTTTTTAGCATTCGTGGTCCTGAAAACGAACGGACGTTTTGCATCGTCCGTGAGTTCGTCTGACACAAAACGTCCGTTTGTTTTGAATGAAACGTGCGTTCATTTTTGAACGGGTTATATATACGGTGATGTGTACTGAATTTAGTTGACGGGTTAATAATTAAAATCATATATAGGTTTACACCTTTTTCGTATTAAAACCTGATAAGGTTGTCACT
>URWP01000363.1 GCA_900551645.1 uncultured Bacteroides sp. | reverse complement strand
CAATAGTATGGCCTACAAAATCAGGCGAAATCATTGAAGCTCTTGCCCACGTTTTAACGACACTCTTTTTGCCTGACTCATTCATAGCCAGAACTTTCTTTTCAAGTTTTACGTTAATATACGGGCCTTTTTTTAATGATCGACTCATAGTTTACTTAATTAATCAGATTATTTCTTTCTTCTTTCAATAATATATTTTGAAGAATGTTTCTTCGGAGCTCTTGTCTTCAAGCCCTTTGCATACAAGCCGTTTCTTGATCTTGGATGACCTCCTGAAGCACGTCCTTCACCACCACCCATTGGGTGATCAACTGGGTTCATTACAACACCACGGTTGTGAGGACGACGACCTAACCATCTAGAACGACCTGCTTTACCTGATTTTTCAAGACCATGGTCTGAGTTACCTACTGCACCGATTGTAGCTTTACAAGCGGCAAGAATCTTTCTTGTTTCTCCAGAAGGCATCTTGATAATAGCATAAGCACCTTCTTTTGAAGTCAGCTGAGCAAAAGCACCTGCAGAACGAACTAATTTAGCTCCTTGTCCTGGGCGAAGCTCAATGTTGTGAATAATAGTACCAACAGGTATATTTGCCATTGGCAAAGTATTACCTACTTCAGGAGCTGCGTCAGATCCTGAAACCACTGTCTGGCCAACTTCCAAACCATTCGGAGCGATAATATAACTCTTAGCTCCGTCAGCATAATACAACAATGCTATACGAGAAGTACGATTTGGATCATACTCGATAGCTTTAACTGTTGCAGGAATGCCATCTTTGTTTCTCTTGAAATCGATAATTCTGTACTTTTGTTTGTGACCACCACCGATATAACGCATTGTCATCTTACCAGTGTTGTTACGACCACCTGTACTTTTCTTACCTACTACAAGAGACTTCTCTGGTGTACTTGCAGTGATTTTATCAAATGCACCAATAACTTTGTGTCTCTGCCCCGGTGTTGTGGGCTTTAATTTACGTATTCCCATTTCTTTTTTTAGATATTACTAAAGAAATCAATTGTTTCTCCTTCTTTCAATGTTATGATTGCCTTCTTGAAAGCAGCTTGTTTACCGTTGATGATACCAGACTTTGTATAACGTGTTTTCTGCTTACCAGAGTAGTTGATGGTATTAACATCAACTACAGTTACATTATACAATTCTTCTACAGCCTTCTTAATTTCAAGCTTATTGGCATCAGGAGAAACACGAAAACCATAACGATTAGCGAACTTTTCCGTAATTGCTGTCTGCTTTTCTGTTACAATAGGCTTAATAATAATTCCCATCTCTTATACTCCTTATGCGTTAAAAAGTTTTTCAATTGCTGCAACAGAGCTTTCTGTCAAAACTAAATTTGCGGCATCAAGCACACTATAAGTATTGATATCAGAAACAGTTACAACTTTAGCTTTCTGTAAATTTCGAGCTGACAAATATACAAAATTATTTTTCTCCGGTAAAACCATAAGAAGCTTTTTATCAGCCACTTTAAGGTTTTTAGTAATTGTTACGAATTCTTTTGTCTTAGGAGCTTCCATATTGAAGTCTTCAACAACAACAATAGCACTATTTTTAGCCTTATAAGACAAAGCAGACTTACGAGCCAAACTCTTTACCTTCTTATTCAACTTGAATTCGTAATCACGAGGTCTTGGTCCGAATACACGACCACCACCAACTAAAACCGGAGAGTTGATATCACCACGACGAGCGCCACCACCACCTTTCTGACGGATCAGCTTACGTGTACTACCTGATACTTCACTTCTTTCCTTAGACTTATGAGTACCCTGACGTTTATTTGCCAAAAACTGTTTTACATCCAGGTAAATAGCATGATCGTTGGGCTCAATGCCATAAATTGCATCGTTCAAAGTTACCTTTCTTCCGGTATCTTCACCTTTAATATTAAATACGCTCAGTTCCATTACTTCTCAATTAAAACGATTGAACCTTTAGCACCTGGAACAGAACCTTTAACTAACAAAAGATTATGTTCAGGCAATACTTTGATAACCTGTAAGTTCTGAACAGTAACACGTTCATTTCCTAACTGGCCACCCATACGCATACCCTTAAATACTTTTGCAGGGTAAGAACAAGCACCGATAGAACCCGGCTTACGAGCACGATTGTGCTGACCATGTGTTGTCTGACCTACACCACCAAAACCGT
>URWP01000362.1 GCA_900551645.1 uncultured Bacteroides sp. | reverse complement strand
TTCAGATGCTCGTATCTCACACCCGCCTGAACTTGCAACTGGCCGAAACTGCGTGCGTACATGGCAAAGGCAGATACGGCATTTTCCTGGATTTTGTTGTCGTTGTCAGGTATAATATTCTCATCGTTTACGTATTGGTTAACACGGCTACTGTAGGTATATTCACTGCCTATGGAGAAGCTCCCCTCCCATAATGGATGCTCCATTACAAGTTTGGCAGCATAAAGTTCATTTCTGTTTTTACCCAGTGTATGGATAGTGCTGTTTACTTCCTTGTTGTACGATTGCTTGACATATTCTTCAGCTACGATAGGATTATTACTATCCGACCACATTCCATCCATATTCAAATCCACATTCCAATCATTGAAATTGCCATTATAATAAGCATTTACAGTATGTCTGTTGTTTGTGGTCATGGAATGTGTATTACTCTTGCTTTCTTCTTCTAATAGATTATCCACATGAATCGAAGAATTCATATCCAGTCGCATCTCAATCTGAGGGTTTCTGTCAAAGTCATACCTTACTCCCATTACCTGATTTTCGTTGAACTGATAATTCAATGAAAGCATGGCTGCAATGTTCTGGGTGTGAAACGGACTTTTCATATCCGAATTTTGTGACCATACTTTATCAAGGTATGTTTTCTGTGTCAGTATCTTGTTCTCTTCAAACTTATTGTCCCTGCCGAACAACATTCCTCCAAGGTCGAATCCTCCCTTGCGGTAATTAAAGTTAAACTGGTCGAGCAAACCAAGGTCATACTGGTATCCCACGTATGCACGATTGTTGAAACCGAATCCTTCTCCTTGTGGCTTTTTGGTTATGATGCGAACGACGGCTTTTACCGAAGCATCATACCGGGCGCCTGGATTACGAAGCACTTCTACACTTTTTATATCATCGGACGACAGTTGGTCAAGCTCCGAGCTGTTTCTCATTTTTCTTCCGTTGATGTAGATTTCCGCAGCTCCGCTTCCAAATACATTCACTGAGCCGTCTTTAGCCGACAAGCCTGGTATTTTGTCAAGCAAGTCATTGCCTGTTCCAGCTTTTTCCAGCACACTCCCTGTTACGGTCGTCACCATGGCATTCCCTTTCACACGTGTTTTCGGCAAATCGGCTTCCACTACGACTTCTCCCAACTGCTGTGCATCCGCTACGAGCTGAACAGTACCAAGATTGGCCGGAGCTATCGGTTTATACACCGTCTTATATCCAATGGTGGATATTTTCAGAATCTGGTTTCTCGATGTCGCTTCCAACTTAAAAGCCCCGTCTTCACCGCTGATGGTTCCACTCACGAACGCCGAATCCGGCAATGAAAGTAGCACTACATTGGCGTATGACAACGGCTGACTGTTCTCATCAATCAGTTTTCCGCTTATGGTCTGTGCAGATAAAGTAACAGGTAATGTGATACCTATAAGTGCTAATAAAAATACTTTGATAAATCTCATTGTATGATGTTTTTTAGTTTTCTGCTGCAAAGTACCAGACTTTCTGAGACTTTTCCACTACCCTACAGAGTAGTTTTGACTACCACCCCATACAAAAGATAATCTTTACACAACAAGAAAAAGCCTGATGAACCATTCCATTGTGACATGACAAGTCCTATATATACATTGTATTCTATGACAGATAAACTCTCTAAAACCATGAGCATTCAGTTTATCTTCCAGGTTCTCCATTCCGCAAACATATATTCCACATATCGGAACCGTACGTTCTGCAATCGGGAAACATACGGTTTCGGCATACAGGACCTAGAAGATGCTTCCAAGAAAATGATTTATACACACGGAGTTCTCATTTTCTCACAACGTGGAATCATCATCAAGATTTCAGGCTGTTATAACAAATGAGACAAAGGGCTGGAGGTATCTGTTAAGTTTTGAAAACAATTTCGAAAAATAGTCAGAGTCACCCTATAAAAGTTTCCGTATTCCCTAAAAATGTCAGTAACTTTGCTCCGCTAAAAAAGGTAAAAAGAATATGACAAAAGAAAATTCAAAAGTCTTCCTGTTAATTTTGCTGGGCATGCTCACCGCATTCGGTCCGTTCGTTACCGACATGTATCTACCCAGCCTGCCTTCAATGGGAGAATATTTCCATACCACTTCTTCAATGGTACAGTTAGGTCTCACTACCAGCATGATAGGTCTGGCTGTGGGGCAGATCTT
>URWP01000361.1 GCA_900551645.1 uncultured Bacteroides sp. | reverse complement strand
GTTTCACAGATGGAAGCTGCCTGCTACGAGGTACAGGCCTCTGTACTCGATTTGAAAGAACAAATCAACCAGACGGAAAACAGTTTTGCACTGCTACTGGCCGAAACGCCCCATTCTTATGAACGGAGTACATTGGCCGAAGTACAGATGCCGAGCGAACTGTCTGTAGGTATCCCCATGCAGATGCTTGCCAATCGTCCGGACGTCCGGATGGCCGAACGGTCGCTGGAATCAGCCTTTTATGCTACCAATGCGGCACGATCAGCCTTCTACCCTTCCATTACACTGAGTGGAAGCGCAGGATGGACTAACTCTGCCGGAGCTCTGATTGTCAATCCCGGTAAATTCCTGGCTTCAGCGGTAGGGTCACTGACACAACCACTCTTTGCACGCGGACAACTGCTAGGTCAATTAAAAATCAGCAAGGCACAACAGGAAGAAGCCGCACTTGCCTTCCAACAGACCTTGCTGAATGCGGGCAGCGAAGTGAATGATGCACTGACAGCCTGGCAGACTAGCCGGAACAAGAGCCAGTTACTGGATAAACAAGTAACATCGCTACAGAATGCAGTAAAAAGTACTTCCTTGCTTATGGAACATGGCACTACCACTTACCTGGAGGTACTTACTGCCAGACAAAATCTGCTTAGCGCCCAGCTTACCCAGACAGCCAATCGTTTTACCGAGATACAAAGTGTGATAAGCCTGTATTGCGCATTGGGCGGAGGACAGGAATAATGATAAAGTTCTTTTAAAAACAGATTTAGGGGCAGGGCATTATTTGTCCTGTCCCTTTTTAATTACAAGCAAGCATAAAAACAAAGAATCATATTGCTACCTGTTTTATCGATTTCACATCATTCTATCGCTCATTTCTCCAAATCCAAAAAACTACGGGATAACGATTGAGATATTTCCAGGAAGCAATTGTTAATTCTTCAAAGAATCAACAGCAAGATAATGACGATAACAAACAGTTAAATGACCGATTATCTTAAAATTTCAGTCGAATTTTACATAATTCTTGCGGTCAAACGCATTGTTTTGTCTGCATAAGACGAAAAAGATAACCGCACAAGTCGTATAAAATCCCCGTACATTTTTCCGGAGACAGGCAAACACACTTCCTAAGGTCTGTTTTTGTCACCTTTTTCCTTCCAGACGAAAAAGGTTACTCACAATATCCGAAATATCATTCAGACAGATATATACTTACAAGCACAACAATTCCATTCTTTACAACAATTATCCATAACAAAAGTACCATCAAAATAAAGAAATACTTTCCGAGCACAATCAACAGACCTCACAAGAATCGTATTTTCAGCAATGTGCCTGTCTATGTCAATAACCACAGGATTCTCCCCCTGCCACGATTGACAAAGTGTCAAAAAGACATTATCAAAAAATATTAAATCCGACGATTTGTTACCGTTTTCCAATCTTTTCTTATACCTTTGCCGATAGTAGAACAAAGGGGTGCCCTACCCGACGGGCTGAGATCATACCCTACGAACCTGATACGGATAATTCCGGCGAAGGGATTGTTAGCTATGACATTTCTTTTTTCCATCCACACGGACGTACCTCTTTGGTTTACATACCTTTTAATTGAACGCTTATGAAACTGATTGTAAACAACAAAGAGACCGAACTCACACAAGGCAATACAGTAGCCGATTTGGCCAACCAACTGGAGCTTCCGGCGCAGGGAGTAGCCATCGCTATAAACAACCGCATGATTCCCCGTACCCAATGGAGCGAACAGGTACTGCAACCCAATGACAGTCTGGTAATCATCAAAGCTGCTTGTGGAGGATAAGCCGATGGAACTGCAATTCATTACCCATTTTACAGACCGCTATTCGTATTACGACTCGGCACGCCTGGCATTGGAAGGAGGCTGCCGTTGGATTCAGTTGCGCATGAAAGATGCTTCGCCGGAAGAGCGTGAGCAGGAAGCCGTACGCATCCAGGAATTGTGCCGCACTTACGAAGCAACGTTCATCATCGATGACGATGTGAAACTGGTGAAGAAGCTGAAAGCGGACGGTGTCCATCTGGGCAAGAACGATATGCCGATAGCGGAAGCCAGAGAGATTTTGGGAAAGGACTTTATCATCGGAGGTACGGCAAACACGTTCGACGATGTGGTTTCCCATTACCGTGCCGGAGCCGACTACATCGGTTGGG
>URWP01000360.1 GCA_900551645.1 uncultured Bacteroides sp. | reverse complement strand
GCTGTAAACCCGTAGAGGTTCGGCCAGTCCAATGTTACCCAATCCTCCTTCTAACGTGCTTCCGGCAATTTTTTGTAAGGACAACAGGTATAAAAAGTAGGATTCGGAAAGGGAATAGATGGAAATGATTCTTTGTTCTGTTTCGTCTAACTCTGCCGTTGTCTCTTTTATTTGTAAAGTATAGGTTTGTCCGTTAATGCTTTGGTCGGTAAAGAGGGCTCCTCCTCTTTTTTCCAATCCGTTGAATGCCATACTTTCGTCCAATATGGCATCCTGTTCCTTGAATACAGGATCTATATAATCTATTTCTGTTTCGTAGTAACCGTAATAGCCCGTTTTTATTTGTGTGATTTTGGCCAGATAATAATTGTTCTTTTCCGGAAATTCATCAAACGTGACTTCATAGTATATTTCAAAATAGTCGGAAATTGTTCCTTGATAAACTCCGTTACCTTTTTTAATTGTATGACTGGCGTTTTTTATAGGTACTTTCTTTGGTATGATATCTTCTGCCGTTACCGTACCATATTCGGGGGTGGATGCAACAATTTTTATCCGGTCTCCTTCTGCCGGGATTGTATTTGAAAGGAATAAGGTATCCGGCTGGTCTGGGTTCCGGGGATTATTCAGTGTTTTCCATTGCATGGTTTCTATGTATTGATTGTTGATATAGAGCTCCACATGGGCGTGAGGGAGATTGACATAAGGCTTCTTGTCTGGATAGAACCAGGTCCGGGTGATGGAGGCCATTACCACTGTGTCGGGGGATACTACACTGTTTATTACCATTTTGGGCGTAGTGCGATATTCGTCCAAATCTATTTTTCGATAACAGGAGGTAAGGAACACTCCTAGAAGTAATGTATATAGCAGATGTTTCATAATCATTTAAAATTTATAAGTGTAAGAAACTGATGGTATAATGGGAACTATGCCCAGGGTATAGAAGCAGTCGTTATTATACCACCATCCTTTGCGTATGCTGACGGGTGCCATGTAGGAATAGACATTGTAGATGCTGATATTCCATATTCCCATCCGGTTTTTTTTCTTTGGCCGGTAAATATTGATGCCCAAGTCGAGTCTGTGATAGGCGGGAAGTTGGAAATTATTACGTTCTGTATAATAGTCTAATCCGCCTGGATCTATATAAGGAGGAACCAGGCTGCCTCCCGGAAACGGATGTTGGGGAGAAACGGCCTGGTAGTTTTCGAAAGAAACCGTGAGCCGGTTACCGGTTGCGTAGGTCCAGCTTCCGGTCAACTCCAGTTTGGGCTTGATTTTCCAATTGGCTATTATATTGAATTTATGCCGGTTGTCGAATTTGGCAGGAAAACGCTTGCCTTTATTTATCTCAGTGAACTGTCTGTCATTCCAGCTTAGAGTATAGCCTGCCCATCCGGTTATTTTCCCTTTTTCTTTGCGGGCAATAAGTTCTACGCCGTAAGAACGTCCTTTTCCTTGAGTCAGTTTGTCTTCCCAGCTGGTGGAAGGAGGGAGAAACTGGTAGTTGTCTTTATAGTCCATCAGATGTTTCATCCATTTATAATATCCTTCTATGGAGAAAGAGTAGATTTTGTTGCCGGTGGTGTAATAAGCTCCTACAGCCAGTTGGTCGCTCTGCATCGGTTTCAGCTTGCGGCTGACCGGTATCCATGTGTCTGTGGGCAGGTTGATGTAGCTTTCATTGACTTGATGTACATATTGGCTCATCCGGGTATAAGAGGCTTTGAGGCTGAGTTGCGGATTGATCAGGAAACGACTGGAAAAACGGGGTTCCAGGGAAGTGTACGTTTTCCCGTCAATGGTGTATAGTCCGAGGTGAACCCCAGCGTTCAAACGTATTCTTTTGTTCATTTTCCAGTCTTCTTCCATATATATGCCTAATTCATGTGCAGGCAGGGCAGTGTCGTTGTTTTGTCTGGTCTGGGTGGTCATGCCATTGGAAAAATGCGATTTTTCGTCTACGGGATGAAAACGGTGGTAAATATAATGAGTGCCGAAATGCAACTGGTGGGAAGCATTGGGGCGGAAATCGAAATTGGCTCGTATGCTGAGGTCGTCAATGCGGTTCCGGGTTGAACTTTCCTGTGATACGTAGTTGGCTTCTGTTCCTTGGTAGTAGTCTCCTTTCAAGGTGGAAGAATAGTGGGTAAAGGCGGCATTCACATTACCGAAGAGTTGGTTGTTGAATACGTATGACCAGCCGGTAAATGCCATGA
>URWP01000359.1 GCA_900551645.1 uncultured Bacteroides sp. | reverse complement strand
CCAAATATCTGCATGAAGTATTGGAACACATGACAAAAGATAATCTGTATTATCCTACTAAAGAGTAATTCTCAACAACAGAACAGTAGAAACGTAATAACAGAAAATAGAAAAGCCGCTTTCTTTTCAGAGAGCGGCTTTTCTTTAAGTCCTTTTCAATAGAGATTGAATTACTTACGTAATCCTAGTGCTTTAACAATAGCACGATATCTTTCGATATCACGGTTCTTCAGGTAGTTCAACAACGCACGGCGTTTACCTACCAAAGTTGTCAAAGCTCTTTCAGTGCTATAATCTTTTCTGTTGAGCTTCATGTGCTCAGTCAGGTGAGAAATACGGTATGAAAACAATGCAATCTGAGACTCTGGAGACCCAGTATCAGTGTTAGACTTTCCGTACTTTTCAAAGATTTCTTGTTTTTTAGCTGCGTCTAAATACATAATTTTGACTATTTATTAAAATGTATAAATTTGATTTGCGGGTGCAAAGATAGATATAATCTTTTAAACGACAATTCTTTTCTGCGTTTTTTTCAAAAATTACTGCGTGTTAAAACTTAGTGGTCACGTTCGTTTGCATTTTCTACGAAAGTTGCTAAGGTAATCGGTTCGATTTCTTCGAAGTCTTCTTGGCGCGTCTGACAAGTTTTGCAGCTGCAGCTACGGCATTTGGTATGTTCGAAGACTGTACAGGGGTCCAGATGAATGGTCAGCTGGATACGATCCGCATATTTCTTTTCCAGAATTTCTCTCAATCGTGCTCCTTCCCGGTGTCCTTCTTCGATATTGTAGAACCAGGGAAGTGTCAGATCGCAATCCATATACAGATAATTGCCGTATTTGATGACTTTGGCATTATGTATGTCTATCCAGTCTGCAGAACGTTTTTCGTTCAGTTCCAGAGCCATATCGTTCAGTAAGTCTTCATCTGCCTTATCCAACAGGTTGGCGATGGTTTTCCGCAGGATGGAGATACCTGTTACGATGATGATGCCTCCGAACAGGAAAGCCAGAACACTGTCTATCCAGGCCATTCCGGTGAAATACAGTACAAGCAGACCGGCTACCAGTCCGATAGTGGAATAAGTGTCCGACTGCAGGTGTTTTCCACCCGCTATCAAGGCCATGGAATTATACCGTTTTCCTATATGTACACTATACCAGCCCATCAGGTAATTGAGCAGTCCGGAAAAGGCGACTATGTAGATACCTATATCCAGTTTCTGAATGCCTACCGGAAAAAACAGATGAAGTATACCTTCATATACAATCAGCAGCCCGGCAAAAGTTATCAGAATCCCTTCGACGGAAGCGGATACCTGTTCCATTTTTCCGTGACCGAACGGATGACTTTTGTCTTTAGGTTTGGCAGACCAGTGGAGGCTATAGAGACTGACAAAACCGGCTACTACATTTACAATGCTTTCCATAGCATCGGTCAGGATACCGACTGAATTAGTCAACCAGTAAGCTGCAAATTTACCGATCAATATCAGGGATGAGATTGATACAATCCATCCTTGTACTTTCTGTTTTAGTTGCTCTTCGTTCATGTTTCTCCTGTTTTTATATATGAAACTGTATGAATCTTTTCTCATGGTTGACCATAAGAAAGGATTATTGAAAAATCTTAAACAGGCTGCAAATTTAATCAGTTCTTGACAGGTATATCCTGCCGATGGTCAAGATTTACGGCAATGTCCCTACATTTGGAACGAATCGAAATAATGGTTGCCTTTTGAGGCTTGGAAATAAGTGGATTCTCATAGGAAATGATTGATAGGACTGGATTCCTGTTTAAGGTTCTTTGTCGTTGGAACTTAGATTCTCCGATAGAGAAATGTATATTGGGGGTTCGGAGACTGTATGTCCTCCGTATGCAGAACCTTGTATGTTGGCTCATTAAAATGAAATGCCAGGTAAAAGCGATGGCATGGTGAAACATGGCCTGTTCATTTTTCGGGAGTAAATTTTGTGTTCTGCATGTATATCATTAGTTTTGTAAATATAAGTGCGCATGTACTTGTTTCTTTAACCGATTATTTTTTAAGAGATGAATGTGAAAGACGTTTTGTTGGTGACTTTTTCTCCTACCCGTACATCCTGGCGTATAGGAGAAGCGATTGCGCGCGGCACATCGTATGAGAATGTCCGGGTGCTGGATTTGACATCCTCAAATCCGCAACTACGCGCCTAATATGATACAGAAGCGAAAAGAATCTGCAT
>URWP01000358.1 GCA_900551645.1 uncultured Bacteroides sp. | reverse complement strand
TTCGAACGCAGGACCCACGCCTTAGAAGGGCGTTGCTCTATCCAGCTGAGCTACGGAACCATCCTTAATTGCGCGGCAAAGGTAGGAAGTTTATTTGAAATGTGCAAATTTTCTGCCGCTTTTTGTTCTCCTTGGAATGAAAGAAAGCCTGTCAGGTCAGGAATAACACCGTGGGTATCGGAGTAAGATACTGAACAGGGCGACAATTCCTAAAGCCATCGGGTAGTACAGGTAGCCGATGATATTCAGTGGGGAAAGTTTTGTCAGTTCGGCTGCAATTAACATTTGGGCACCGTAAGGTATGATACCTTGTACGACACAAGAAAACGTATCCAGAATACTGGCCCTTTTCCGCTTGTCGATTCCGAACTTTTCTGCGATATCACTGGCTAGTGGCCCTACAGTGATAATGGCAATGGTATTGTTTGCAGTACAGAAATTTGCCAGACTTACCAAAGCGGCAATGCTCAGTTCGGCTCCTCGTTTACCTTTTACTCGCTGGGTAAGAGCCTGAATGATGTACGTTACTCCTCCGTTGAAACGGATCAGTTCCAGCATGCCTCCGGCCATTAAGGTGATGATAATAAGTTCTCCCATTCCTATAATTCCTTCTCCCATGGCATTGAACCAGCCGAATATATCAAAACTTCCATAAAATATACCGACAATACCTGTAGAAAGCAATCCTAGAAGTAATACTAACGTGACGTTGATGCCAGCAATAGCTGTTCCCAGAACTATGAGGTATGGAATTACTTTGACCCAGTTTACTGGTCCTGTCTCATGGGCAGTAGTAACTTGGCTGCCATAAAAGATATAATAGCCAAAGACCAAGAGAGCTGCGGGAAGAGCAATGGCAATGTTTGCACGGAATTTGTCGCGCATGACACAGCCTTGAGTACGTGTAGCGGCGATGGTCGTATCTGAAATGAAAGAGAGATTATCACCGAAAAAGGCCCCTCCGATAACCAATGCTGTCATGAACGGAAGGCTGAGTTCTGTCTTGTCAGCTATTCCGGCAGCTACTGGTACTAAGGCTACGATGGTACCTACTGAAGTTCCGATGGATAATGATATGAAACAGGAGGCTAAAAAGATTCCGGCCAGTAACAGGCTGTCAGGTAACATCTGGAGAGTCAGATTTACAGTTGCGTCAATGGCCCCCATGGACTTGGCCGATTGGGCGAAAGCACCTGCAAGAATGAAAATCCAGATCATCAGCATAATATTCTTATTGGCGGCCCCTGCCGAGAATTGTAGTATGCGATCGTTCAGACTCAATCCTTTGGTGATGCATATGGCATAGACTGACGAGACTAGGAAAGCAATGGTTATGGGAACTTTATAAAAGTCGTTGACTAGAATGGATGTGACCAGGTATAGGCAAAGAAATACCGCTAGCGGTGAAAGTGCCCATCCATTGGGCTGTTTGGTGATAGGGGTCAGTTTGTTCAGATTCATATTGTCAGGAATTTGCGGCTGCAAAGATACGTAGATTTTCGACAGAAAAACATAAGGACCTGTTTTTTCATCGGAAGTGTTTCGTCACTTGTCCTTTTCTTCAGATATGTTTTTCTGTTTCTTTGGCTGATAATCGGTTATTAGACTAATAAAAATTAAAGCAGATGGAATAATAGCTTGAAATGTTTTCTGTATATTTATTTTTCTTATAAATTTGCACCCTAATTTTAGGACAGTTGTTCCTTTTAATAAGCTATTGAAATAAAAATAACATAATTATGAGTAAGAAATTTACTGAATATTCACAACTTAACCTTTCTGATGTCAATAAGGAAGTACTGAAGAAGTGGGATGAGAATGACGTTTTCTCTCGGAGTATGACAGAACGGGAAGGGCATCCTTCGTTTGTGTTTTATGAAGGACCTCCTTCAGCCAACGGTATGCCGGGTATTCATCACGTTATGGCCCGTACCATTAAGGATACTTTCTGTCGGTATAAGACCATGAAAGGTTATCAGGTAAAGCGTAAAGCCGGATGGGATACACACGGTTTGCCAGTAGAATTGGGCGTAGAGAAAGCGCTGGGAATTACCAAAGAGGATATCGGTAAAACCATTTCTGTAGCTGATTATAACAGACATTGTCGTACAGATGTGATGAAGTTCACAAAAGAGTGGACCGATTTAACTCATAAGATGGGATATTGGGTGGATTTGGAAAACCCTTATATTACTTATGATAACCGTTACATTGAAACCTTGTGGTG
>URWP01000357.1 GCA_900551645.1 uncultured Bacteroides sp. | reverse complement strand
GATTTTGCCATATTGGAACAATAGGTATGTCGGCACACATGAGGCGTAATGTTCGGCATCTGCACCCGGTAGATATCATTGTATCTGCCGACCATGTGATTGAATCGGTGCTGCCAATGCATTGCCACCAAAGGCATATCATTTTCATCGTAGAACAGGAATCCACTATAGCCATCAATAACCTTCTCAACCTTGGGTGGTACTCTGTCCTCAATGATTGTCTGAAACATCAAAGCCACATCCTCTGTGATGGGAAGCTTCCTTGTTCCGGCATCTGTTTTTGTGGTTTCAATAATATACCGCATATCCGATGTTCTTTGTAGCTGATGGTCGATGTTAACAATTCGCTTCTCCAAATCGATGTCTTTCAGTGTCAGACCGCAGAATTCAGATATTCGCATTCCTGTATGAAAGAGAATGTAGACCACTTCATAATATTTACAGTACACCACATCGTCATGGACAAACTTTAGGAACTTTCGCATCTAGTCTTTGGAAATTGCTTCTCTCGTAACCGAATCGTTTACCAACACCCCGGCAAGCTGAAATCCGAATGGATTTTTCACTATGATATCGTCATCCACCGCCATCTGAAAGGCAGGTCGTAACACTCCCCGGATGGTATGGATGGAACTGTAGCTTTTTCCATCTTCCTGCTGTAGTTTTATAAGAAACATCTTTGCATCGGAGGTTTTCACACTACGGATTGTTTTCTTGCCGAAAGGCTCCTTTGTAAGCACCCCCTGCACTGTCACATACCCCTGTCGGGTACTCTGCCTTACTCCGGTCTTTGTTTTTAAGTATCGGTCTACCAGTTCACAGACTGTCATCTGCCCGTCTACGATATTCACAAGGATATCCAAATCCGTGTTGACCTGCTTTTCCAATTCCCGGAGTGACAAGCACGGCTTTTTGCCCTTCGGCAATTTGTCTGTTGGCTCAAGCCTCCAACTATAAACAAAATGTGGTTTACCATCAATATGATATTTGTACTGATATTTTCCATCTGCTCTGACGCTTTCTCCCGGCCGAAGAACCCTTCGTTTGGAGTCGCGCCTTGTCTGTCCTCTACCTGCCTTTGCCATTAAGTTCTCCTCCTTTCCACGCTTCTCTACCCAATAATTGTTACCATCGGAACGAGCCAGTAAATCCCCCTGATTATAGCCTCTTAATATACATTCACGCATCCCCCAACGCTTTGCTGTGTGCATAAACTTACCGGTACTTTTATGTTTGCACCCCTGCCTGTATTCGCAGGGCTTATCCTGCCAGCGTTCTTTTTTGCCTTCATATTTTCTGACGGAATTGATTACAATGTGAACATGAACATTCCCGGTACCGTTATGACCATCCGGATGCACCGCCAGAATTGCCTGATGTCCCGGCAGAAATTTCTCCACATATTCTTTGCCAAAATCCATTGCCTCCCGCATGGTAATATTGTCTTCCGGCGCAAAACTAATGATATAATGATGGACTTTTACATCCTTTGTAGCATTGTTTTTGCCATAATACCGATTGACTTCAATACATTCTGCACCGAAGGTATCAACCTCGCAATTGATACCCTCGATATAAGAAATTGTCACGCATTATCATTCGTCCCTTGGTATCCTCCAGGGGTTTCATGGTATGCTCATCAAATTTGCAGGTAAGATACTCCACAGCCGCAGAATAATATCTGTTCTTTACCGGTATGTGTTTAATGATTGCCATTACGCACTCCTCCTGTAATGATACTTGCCACAGCAGACATCCTCTACCTGCTTCAACATCCGAAAACGCATATCATTCCAATCCTTTATCACTTCCTGTAAATCATAATATACCGAATAAACACTGCCGCCGGCATTCAGATGATGTGCTATCTGATTCAAATTGGAACCAATCTTACCAAGCTCCGCTGAAATCTCTCTTAATACTGCCACATCTCCATACTGTGGTATTTTCCTGCTAAGGGCACACCTTCTGATATACTCCGACATACTGATGCCTGCCTTATTTGCTTTTTCCTGAATCCTTGCTTTCTCCTCTTCTGAAAGCCACATATTAAATTGAACTCCATTTCTTGCCATATAAATCCTCCTCTAAATCTGCTTTGTCTATCCTGTGCCAGATACGGCACTTATCTTTCGCCGTCGCTTACGCTCCGCCCTCCGGTTATATGCTCACTCCCCTAAGGTCGTTCACGAATACGCGCGCTAACGCTTGCGAATACGCTCCATTTAAGTCGCGAATAGTAGAGCAAGTTCCGCCCCGTGTAGACACGG
>URWP01000356.1 GCA_900551645.1 uncultured Bacteroides sp. | reverse complement strand
GGTACTGATGGTAAGCACTGCCGTCCTGGAACTGGGTGGAAGCGATATCAATGATACGCTCTCTTGCACGGTCCGGAATCAGATGTACGAAACCGAGCAGATCCTGACAGGAATCACGGAAACCCATACCACGGCCGATTCCGGATTCGTAATAGGAAGCGGAACGGGACATGTTGAAAGTAACCATACACTGATACTGGTTCCAGGTGTTGACCATACGGTTGACTTTCTCGTCAGCGGAATCTACCGTGTAGCGTGCCAGCAGCTGTTTCCAGTAAGCCTGTAATGCTGCAAAAGCCTCATCTACCTGTGCATCGGTCTGGTATTTTGCCAGCATTTCTTTGGCACGGGTCTTGTTGATCACACCGTAGGATTCCCATTTCTCGTCTTCGGGGTTCTCGATGTAGCCCAGAACGAAGATAAAGGTCTTGGTCTCACCGGCTGCCAGATCCACGTTGATCTGATGGGAAGCGATGGGAGACCAGCCGCTTGCCATGGAATTCGTGCACTTGCCGTTCTCTACAGCTTCGGGAGAATCAGCCCCCCTGTAAGCACCCAGGAAAGCATCTCTGCTAGTATCGAAACCGTCAATCTTCGTATTTACGGAATAGATCGCATAATGATTACGACGCTCACGGTACTCGGTCTTGTGATAAATGGTGGAATCCTGTACCTCGACCTCACCGGTGCTTAAGTTACGCTGGAAATTCTTCATATCATCGTCAGCGTTCCACAGACACCACTCTACATAAGAGAATACGGACAGCTTCTTGTCCTCGGAGCTACCGTTGGTCAGGGTCAGCTGGGAGATCTCGCAATTATCGTTCAGAGGAACGAAGGAGAGCACGGAAGCCTTGACACCGTTCTTGGAAGAGGTGAAGCGGCTGTAACCGATACCGTGGCGGCACTCGTAGGAGTCCAGTTCAGTCTTCGTAGGCTGCCAGCCGGGGTTCCATACGGTATCTCCGTCCTTAATGTACAGATATTTACCGTTGATGTCGGCCGGTACGTTATTATAACGATAACGGGTCAGACGCAGCAGCTTTGCATCTTTATAGAAAGTATATCCGCCGCAGGTGTTGGATATCAGACTGAAAAACTCATTGCAGCCCAGGTAGTTGATCCAGGGAAGCGGAGTCTTGGGAGTGGTGATGACATATTCCTGATGCACATCATCAAAATGACCATACTTCATAAGAAAATCTCCTTCTTTCATGTTGTTGTATGTTGAGTGTTTGTTTTTTCGCTGCGGAGTGCTTAATGTTAAGTAAACGATTAAGTGCTCCGGATTTCTGATTTGTATTATACAGAAGCAAAGGGAAAAATGCAATACGAATCTTGAAAAAGCCCGTAAAATGCGCAATGTATACAAAAACAGTGGGGAAACATGGGCAGAAGATACAAAATGAAAGAACCTTCGAAACACCGGTTTTACGAAACAAAATAATAGCAAACGTTATCGCACACTTTGCCTTTATATAGAAGAAACACAATCTATGTACAAGCCAAATGTACAAAACAGCCTATCTGAAATTGTTAATTATAGACAAAGTGGATACTTTTTTGAAAAAAACTGCAAAAAAGTATTGCAAAATGCTCAAAGATGTTATATATTAAAACTACGAAAACGATTAAGTTACAAAACAGGTCGGACGGAATGACGAAGACATGGAACAGGAGAAAGATATGGCATCACTGAAAGACATTTCCAAGATTTGTGGAGTCTCCGTTGCAACTGTCAGCAAGGCACTGAACGACCACAAGGACATTGGAGAAGAAACAAAAGCAACTATCAAAAGGGTCGCAAAGGAAATGGGATATTCCCCGAACCTTTCCGCAAGAGCTTTGAAGACGAACAGGACCTACGGCATCGGAGTCCTCTTTGCAGATGAAGCCAGAAGCGGTCTTACCCACGATTACTTTTCCAGTGTGCTGGACAGTTTCAAGAGGACGGCAGAGAAGAGCGGTTACGACATTACATTCATTAATAGCTGCAAGAACCGGCCGGATCGGATGTCCTACCTGGAACACAGTAGGTACAGAGGCTTTGACGGAGTGGTGCTCGCCTGTATTGATTTCGGAGATCCCGAAGTCATCGAACTGGTACAGAGTTCCATCCCGGTAGTCACCATTGACTACCTGTTCAACAATCGTATCGCAATCATGTCGGACAATGTTGCGGGAATGAAAGAACTGCTGGAGTACATATATAGTAGAGGACATAGGAAAATTGCTTATATTCACGGAGCAATGTCAGCGGTTACCTCGGGACGGTTGTCCAGCTTCT
>URWP01000355.1 GCA_900551645.1 uncultured Bacteroides sp. | reverse complement strand
TAGGATATATAAAGATTCCGGCCTTAATTTTGAGGCGGTTTTTCTTTTTGTTATTTTTTCTTTTGGCCGGCCAAAAGAAAAAGCAAGAAAGCCCATCCGGAGAAGGAAAGACTCGCATAAACTGCCATTTTGTTCCTTATTCGGACAAATTTACATAAATTAAATATAACTTACTGACAATTAGGCATATAAATGATTTGTTCTGACTCTGGCAAAGTATTTGATGATTATTAGTCGAGTTTGCTTCCCCTCCCCGGAATACCGGAAGAGACGGGAGGCGGGCTTCCCCCTAAAACGTAAATAAGAAAGGAGACATTATATGAATTTCAACAACTTTACAATCAAATCGCAGGAAGCGGTTCAAGAGGCTGTCAACTTGGTACAACGCCAGGGACAACAGGCTATCGAGCCGGAACATCTGTTGGCAAGTGTGATGAAAGTCGGTGAAAATGTAACTAATTTCATTTTTCAGAAACTTGTCATTAACGGACAGCAGGTAGCTACGGTGCTCGACAAGCAGATTGCTTCCTTACCAAAGGTTTCAGGAGGTGAACCTTACCTGAGCCGGGAGGCTAATGAGGTCTTGCAGAAAGCTGTCGATTATTCGAAGGAATTGGGTGATGAGTACGTTTCATTGGAAGCCATTCTTCTGGCATTGCTGAATGTGAAATCTACTGTTGCCACTATTTTGAAGGATGCCGGGATGACCGATAAAGGATTACGTGCTGCTATCAATGAGTTGCGGCAGGGACAAAAGGTTACTTCTCAGTCCAGTGAAGATACTTATCAGTCTTTGAATAAGTATGCCATCAACTTGATTGAAGCTGCCCGTAATGGAAAACTTGACCCGGTTATCGGACGTGATGAAGAAATCCGTCGGGTATTGCAGATTCTGAGCCGTCGTACCAAGAACAATCCGATTCTGATAGGTGAACCGGGTACAGGTAAGACTGCCATTGTTGAAGGTCTGGCACAGCGTATCCTTCGAGGTGATGTACCGGAGAATCTGAAAAACAAGCAGCTGTATTCCTTGGATATGGGTGCCTTGGTAGCCGGAGCCAAATACAAAGGTGAATTCGAGGAACGTCTGAAATCTGTCATCAACGAGGTGACCAAGTCGGACGGTAACATCATCCTGTTCATCGATGAAATCCACACCTTGGTAGGTGCCGGAAAAGGCGAAGGTGCTATGGATGCCGCCAACATCTTGAAACCGGCTTTGGCCCGTGGAGAACTGAGAAGCATTGGTGCCACTACCTTGGACGAGTATCAGAAATACTTCGAAAAGGATAAGGCATTGGAACGCCGGTTCCAGACGGTGATGGTCAATGAACCGGATACGCTGAGTTCCATTTCCATCTTGCGTGGACTGAAGGAACGGTACGAAAATCACCATCAGGTACGTATCAAGGATGAGGCTATCATTGCGGCTGTGGAATTGAGTAACCGTTACATTACCGAACGTTTCTTGCCGGATAAGGCCATCGACCTGATGGATGAGGCTGCTGCCAAACTGCGTATGGAACGTGATTCCTTGCCGGAAGAGCTGGATGAAATCGAAAGACGGTTGAAGCAGTTGGAAATCGAACGTGAAGCCATCAAGCGTGAAAAAGATGAAGAAAAGCTGGACAAGCTGAACAAAGAGATTGCCGAACTGAAGGAACAGGAAACTTCTTACAAAGCCAAATGGCAGAGTGAGAAAGAACTGGTAAACAAGATTCAGCAGAACAAGCAGGAGATAGAACACCTGAAGTTTGAAGCCGACAAGGCTGAGCGTGAGGGTGATTATGGTAAGGTAGCTGAAATCCGTTACGGCAGACTGCAGGCATTGGAGAACGAAATCAAGAATATCCAGGCCGATCTGAAACAGAAACAAGGCGACAATGCCATGATTAAGGAGGAAGTGACAGCTGAAGACATCGCTGATGTAGTATCACGCTGGACCGGCATACCGGTAAGCAAGATGTTACAGAGCGAACGTGACAAGCTGCTTCATCTGGAAGACGAACTTCACCTGCGTGTCATTGGTCAGGATGAGGCTATTCAGGCTGTGGCCGACGCTGTACGTCGGAGACCCGTCCGATCGGTTCATTCATCTTTTTGGGTACAACCGGTGTCGGTAAAACCGAATTGGCCAAGGCACTGGCAGAATACCTGTTCGATGATGAAACACTGATGACCCGTATCGATATGAGTGAGTACCAGGAGAAACATACTGTTTCCAGACTGATCGGTGCTCCTCCGGGATACGTCGGTTACGATGAAGGCGGACAGCTGACTGAGGCTGTCAGACGGAAACCGTATTCAGTGGTACTGTTCGATGAAATCGAG
>URWP01000354.1 GCA_900551645.1 uncultured Bacteroides sp. | reverse complement strand
GCCTCCTCCTCTTCCGGTGTCATATCCGACTCGCCGAAGTCAAGTTTCAGTTGGTTGGGATCGTCAGGGAGTCTTCTCTTTTCAGACATCGCCCCCCATACTTTCCTCTCAAGATACTCCAGTTTGCGTTCCAACGATGCGATACGGTTGTCCTTGGATTCAATGGCCTTATCCTTAGCTTCAATGATTCTGTCTTTCTCTGACAGCCTGGCTTCGTAGGAGTCTTTCATTGCCTGCAGATCCGACATTTCTTTAAGCTTTCTTTCCGCCCGCATAAGACGTCTGTACAAGTCGTCACGGTCGCGAAGGACTGCCTCAAGTGCCATATTTAAATTCGGATCTTCTGCCATTTTCTGTATTCTTTTTGTACTGTAAAGATACGAAAAATACCTGATATGCAGGAGGTTTTGAGCATACTTTTTTTACTGTAAAGCTACTGTTTTTTAGGAGTCCAGCGAGGTGCTCTTTTAGCTTCCGAAGGTGATATACCATGCACAATCAATGTCAATTCTGACCAATTGACGGAGAGTGAAGCGGAAGACTCTTCACGGTCAATATCAGACAGACGGAAAGTGCCACTCTCAAGTCTCATATTATATATCACCAGCCCACCGTATTCGGCATGGAGTATTTTCATGTTGGTCAATGATTTATTGATAAATATAAATGCATCGCCTTCCTGTACATCCTTACCCATTTTCTCTGTCACGATTCCGCTCAGAGAGTAAAAACTCTTTCGCATATCAGTCGGATAAGGGTAAAGGAAAAAACGGTCTGAGTCACTGAGGCAAAACATGGCTTACTGGCATAAAAGGATTAATGACTTTAGCACCTCCAGTGATATTGCACTATTGATACGGAGCGTTACACCATTGGCGTATATAATCTCGCATTCGGAACCGTTTCAGATTCTATCTCTTTTGAAGCCGTAGTGATGTTCAGTTTACCGTTCAGATTGTTCATTCTCACAGGAACAAATCCTTGTACATCAGGAAGAGCTGAATCGGTTAGTCTCCTACGCCAGTAATAAAATTTACCTTCGTCAAATCCGGTATTGTTACAATAATCACGGACGGACAAACCAGATAACTTCCAGTCTTCGTATGTCCGCTTGAATTGGTCTAATGTCATATTCTTCATATTTGCACAATATTGGTTATGGACACAAAAATACGAAGAATCAAGGCTGGAATTTGACGGGGTTTACTGAATGCTTACGGTACAACATATTATTTCTTGGGGCTTATAAAAAAGGACAACTAACTGAATAGCTGTCCTTTCTTCAATATGAGTAATAAGTGACGGTTTGTTATTTCTTGGAATAATGGTATCTCATAGAGAATATATAAACCTCTATTATATCATCATGTACGGAGTAAACAATTCTATGCTCTGCATTGATTCTTCTTGACCATTTGCCTGCCAGTTCATATTTAAGCGGTTCTGGTTTTCCTATTCCAGTATAAGGGTGTGCGGCAATATCTTCCAATAAAATTTTGATTTTGTTTAAGATAGCCTTGTTTCCGCTTTGGGTAAAGTATAGATATTCTTTCCGTGCCTGTTCTGACAAAGTTATTCTGTACATGCTGCCCGTTTTAAGAAATCTTCTATGCTTTCACCTTCATTCTGGGATATAGAGTTACCGTTCTTAATATCCTCTTCCCCTTTATGTATTGCTTCCATTGTATCGGGTGAGGACATGATGTATTCCGTTTCCTTTAGAGAATTGTATTCATCCAAAGAAATTATTACTACTCCTTTGCCATTCCCACGATTGATAACTACGGTATCATAATCGTCAATGACCGCATCAATGTAGCTTTTCAAATTGGCTCTTAAATCTGTGTAATTGGCTGTTCTCATAAATCCTCCTTTGTATAATACAAAGATATGTACTTATTTGCGTACTTGCAAGTATGAACGATTAATTATTTGATATTTTAGAAAAGACATCCATAAAGAATGCCCTTTTCTCTTTCAATCAATGAAGCCGATTAATTAATGGATCATTTATATCTTTCATTACCTTTTAAAGCTATTTATTGGAAAAACACCAAACGGACAGCAATGAATTGTCGTCTTCTATCCATGAAGTACGGATAAAATAAAAATCCCCATAACTCATGGAGTTACAGGGATTTATTATCTTGATTAAGTATAGATTACTTATTCAAAGCAGTAGCAACGTCAACTGCACAAGCTACTGTACAACCTACCATCGGGTTGTTACCGATACCCAGGAATCCCATCATTTCTACGTGAGCAGGAACTGATGAAGAACCAGCGAACTGAGCATCTGAGTGCATACGACCCATAGTATCTGTCATACCG
>URWP01000353.1 GCA_900551645.1 uncultured Bacteroides sp. | reverse complement strand
CCGGCTCCCATACCAGCGCCCTTGGCAGCTCCTACAGAACCATCTGTATCGTACAATTCGATGACTGCACCGGTCACACCAGCCAGTGTTTCACGGAAAACAGGACTCAGGAACATGTTGGCATGACCGGCATGAATTTTACGGACATCCATCCCCATACCTTTCATGACATCAATACCATACCGGAACGAAAAGACGATACCTTCCTGAGCTGCCCGGATAATATGATTACGGGTATGGATATTAAAATTGATTCCATGAATGGAACAACCTGTCTCACGGTTCTGTAACATCCGTTCTGCACCGTTACCGAAAGGCAAAATACTTATACCGGCCGAACCGACAGGTACCTGCGCCGCCAAATCATTCATTGCGGCGTAAGAAATTCCTTCCGGAACCACCGTACGCTTTACCCAGGAATTCAGGATACCGGTTCCGTTAATACAAAGCAAAACCCCCAAACGGGTCTGCCCTTCCGTATGATTGACATGAGCAAAAGTATTGACCCGCGATTTCGGATCATAGTTGACGGCACCATTCACTCCGTATACTACCCCCGAAGTACCGGCAGTAGAAGCTATTTCTCCCGGATTAAACACATTCAGTGAGAGCGCATTGTTCGGTTGGTCACCGGCACGATAAGTCACCGGAACACCAGCCTTCAAGCCCAACTCAGCAGCCGCGAGAGCTGTTACACGGCCTTGTTCGGAAAAGGTCGGTCGAACGGTCGGAATCAACGACATATCAAAACCGTAATACTCCATCAGGAACCGGGCCACCTCGTTATTCCGGAAATCCCAGAACATGCCTTCAGAAAGTCCTGAAACCGTAGTACAGATTTCACCGGTCAACTTCATGGCAATGTAGTCGCCCGGTAACATAATCTTATCAATTTGTGCGTATACTTCAGGCTCGTTGTCTTTCACCCATGCCAGCTTCGAAGCAGTAAAATTCCCTGGAGAATTCAACAGATGAGACAGGCAGACCTCCTCACCCAATGCCTGGAAAGCCTTTTCACCGTATGGAACTGCCCGTGAATCACACCAGATAATAGCCGGACGCAAAACCTGCTGATTCTTGTCTACACAGACTAGTCCATGCATCTGATAGGAGATACCGATAGCGGATATTTCATCTTTCTTCACCCCACTTGTGCTCATAACAGCCTCTGTAGCCAGTTTCAGATTGGCCCACCACATTTCCGGGCGCTGTTCTGCCCATCCCGGATGAATGGCAATAATCTCCGCCTCTGTCTTCGGATAGAAAGCAGAAGCTACACATTTACCGGTTTCAGCATTTACCAGACTGGCTTTCACCGAAGAACTACCGATATCATATCCAAGCAAATACATACGTTTTTTTATTTTTTCAATTTATTATAAATGGTTCTGTCAAACTTATAATAGCGTGCCGCCCGATGTCTAACCCCAGTTTCCTTTTCATCCAAGGGTACTACATAAGGCATTAAGGCAATCCGTTTGTGGAAATTACGCACATCGAACTCCTTATCATAGACCAATTGGTACAGGATACGCAACTGGGCAGCAGTAAATTTACGGGGAAGCAAATCGAACATGACTGAAGGGGTATTCTCTACATAATGACGAACATACGCCAGCGCATCCTTCAGTATCTGCAGATGATCGAAAGCCAAAGTCTTTACTTCAGAGACCGGTTTCCAACACGCATCGTATGTCGTACTCAGATTCCGGTTACGCTGATCAATTTTCAGCAGCGAGAGATAAGCGATGGTGACAATCCGCCCTACCCGATTCTTTGTAATCTGATGAAAACGTTCCAGCCACAACACATCCTTAGGGTTACGGGTACGGTCTTTCGATCCATACGCCTTAAACTGGGTAAGCTTCACATTCTTCAGGCCCGTCAACTCATTCAACACCCGCTTGGCCGCCTCATCCAGATCCTCATCGTCATAGATAAGGCTGCCCGGCAACTTCATGTTATTATATCCGTCCTCGGACTGTTTCCCCACCTGCCTTACCAACAGGACACGGAACTGCTCTCCATCAAACCCAATCAGCACACAGTCCACAGATACATGTAAATTAATCGTCTGGTTTATTTCCGACATAGTAATATGGCTTTTATCATTTCCGGCAGCAAAGATAAATACTATTTTTCGAATTACACAAAACAATATATTTATTTTTATTATGTTCCAAAACACTATTTTTCAATATAATAAATATCATCCATCATACAATATCACATCTTAATCTTATCATATACACTACAATATATAATGTACAGGAGTTGTCCCGTCTTCTTTTTTCCCTTTTTCCAAAGGACTTTTATTCCATTCAACCCCCTATT
>URWP01000352.1 GCA_900551645.1 uncultured Bacteroides sp. | reverse complement strand
AGCCGTTCCGGGACGTCCAGCCGGACATCTGGCAAACATATTCTTGTAGAAGTCTCCTCTCGGACCATTGAACTCGTCAATAGCCAAAGGAGTAACAATGATACCAGGAGACAGTGAATTGATACGTGCTCCCCGTTCTCCCCACTTCACAGCCTCAGCCATAACCCGCTTCACATTGCACCGCTTGGCCATCTGATAGGCATGCAACGTATCCCGGATATTCTGAGGCTGAAGCATCTTCAATGAAAGCAGTTCTTCAGTCGGGGTAATAGCCAGTAATCTGTCTTCCTCTGGTGTCAGTGCAGGCATACGATGACCAGACTGACTGGAGATTGTCACACCGCTTCCTCCTCTGGCAATCACTTTCCCAACCTCCTCCAGCAGTATCGCCGTACCATAAAGGTCTACCTTCAATATAGTTTCTACAGAAGCCTGACTGGGAGATACCCCGGCAGAATTTACCAGGTAGTGGATATCACCGTGTTTACATGCTTCAGCAATGAGTGAAAGCACCGATTCACGCGATGAAAGGTCAGCTTCCAACGCCATCGCATCAAACCCCACAGTATCCAAAGTATCGGCAGCAGCCTGAGCGTTCGCCAGGATTTTATCGCCGATGATAATTTTCTTACCGGATGCTATCCGGCGTACAATGGCAAGTCCTATCTGACCTGCCCCCATCCAAATAATGACTTCTTTTTTCATACTGAAAATTACTTATCCATACTACCATCAATGAAACAAGAACTGATAATACGAAATAAACTCTTTTTTTTAAGGTCTTTTCCTTATCATTCTGAAAACAAAAATACGGAGGTTTATTCATACACAACTTATACCAATTGCTGAATCGTTTACCATTCTTGCTTTTTGTATCATACTTTATTTCCGATAGAGAAAAAAACATGTAATTTTGGTCATTGGAATACACCACATCATTACAGTAATACCAACCGGAAGAATGGAGAATCATCTGCTAAATATCGAAACTATTTCTCAATACAACGACATGTTGGGTATAGAAACCCGACACCCGTTGGTAAGTGTCATCAATTTATCGGAAGCCAGACCCATGAGACACATGCGGCACACATTCAGTTTTTATGTCGTATTCCTCAAAGATGAAAAGAACTGTGATTTGATTTACGGGCGACAGGAATATGACTACCAGAAAGGCTCTGTCGTATGCCTGGCTCCGGGACAAGTCATCGGTATAGAAGATACCGGCGAGGAATTCCATCCTCAAGGATGGGCTTTGTGTTTCGATCCGGAACTCATCAAGGGTACATCTCTTGGACGTAACATGTATGAATACTCCTTCTTTTCCTACGAAGTAAATGAGGCATTGCATCTTTCGGAATATGAACGCACGCTGTTCATTGAATGCCTGGGAAAAATACAGATGGAAATTGGACATACAGCCGACCGTCTCAGCAAACGGCTGATAACAAAGACCATCGAGCTGTTGCTGGATTACTGTCTGCGTTTTTACGAAAGACAGTTTACTACACGTAAACCCGCCAGCCACGATATCTTGACCCGTTTTGAGACATTGATGGACAATTACTTCACCAGCGGGAAAGCCCGGCAATACGGACTGCCCACTGTAAAGTTCTGCGCCGGAGAACTGTTCCTTTCACCCGGCTATTTCGGTGACCTCATTAAAAAAGAAACCGGAAAATCTGCCCAGACATACATCCAACAGAAAATCATTGACTGTGCCAAGGAACTGATTCTGAATCCTACAAAATCCATCTCACAGGTAGCCTACGAATTAGGGTTCCAATACCCCCAACATTTCACACGGCTTTTCAAGAATATAGTGGGACAAACCCCGAATGAATACCGGAGACAAGGAACCGCAAGACAAGAATGAGCCTTTCAAGGCCATACAACCCAGCTATCATAAGCATTCCTCTTGAATCCTTTTCTGCCCAACTCTCATTTCAATCTGCCGAAATTATTAGAATATTCCATAGAAATTCCGTAACTTTGCAGAAACGAATTCATTTAACCCGAATAACTTTATGCAGGAAAAAATTATTATTCTCGATTTCGGTTCGCAGACCACACAGCTGATAGGCCGCCGTGTACGTGAGCTGAACATGTATTGCGAGATTGTTCCCTACAACAAGTTCCCTCACAACGACCCGTCGGTTATCGGTGTCATCCTTTCGGGAAGCCCTTTCTCTGTATACGATGAAAAGGCTTTTAAGGTAGACCTGACTGACATCCGCGGCAAATACCCTATCCTGGGAATCTGCTACGGCGCACAGTTCATGGCATACACCAACGGCGGAAACGTTGAACCAGCCAATACGCGTGAGTACGGCCGGGCC
>URWP01000351.1 GCA_900551645.1 uncultured Bacteroides sp. | reverse complement strand
TTGTTGCTCAAGTATCGTTAATAATCGTTGCTAAGCCTTTTTACGACATTTTTTGTACCTCACCACGAAAATCCGAGGATTATCGTTGGCAAGGTCGTGGAGAACTTTTACGTCATTTTACGGGATTTTACGGAGTTATACAAAAATATTGGAGAAATAAGGAGAAATAACATGAGTAGCAACATTGAAATCAGACGAATCTGTGAGTGGTGCAAGCAAGAATTCATTGCGCATAAAACAACTACAACCTGTTGTTCGCACAGATGTGCAAACCTTCTGTATAAACAGAAGAAACGTGAGGCTTCCATTAGAGCTAACAACCAAATTGTCGAAAAAGTCATCAAGGAAAAGCCGATTGAGAAGATCAGAGACAAGCCTATTCTTACTATCACAGAAGCTGCCACATACATTGGAGTAACCCGACCTACTCTTTATGGATACCTGAAAAGAGGTGAACTAAAAGCCTCCCGACTTGGATATAAATTTCTATTGAAAAAGGAAGATATTGATAACTTATTCAATAAGCCTATAGATTTTAAGATTCCAGTCAGAGACAAACCTTCCATTAATGATTTCTACACTACAGCTGAAGTCAAGGAGAAGTATGGCGTAAAGGATTCCTGGATATTTCACATCGCTAAGGAACATAATATTCCACGAACCTTTCACCGTGGGAAAACCTATTGGAGCAAAAAACATATTGATGATTACTTTGCAAAGAAAGCTCCCGATCCTGAAATCAAGGAATGGTACAGCACGCAGGACATGCAGGAGAAGTTCGGCATGACACTAACGGCCATCTATTCTTTTGTATCAAAGAATGCCATTCCTAAAAAGAAAGTCGGCATCATGGTGTACTACTCCAAGAAGCATGTGGATATTGCTAAAGGTCTCATAGCTCCCGAAGAGCCCAAATACTACACCATTGCCGAAGTGATGGAGCGATTCAATCTTACACGGGACCAACTCTACCATTATGTGAAATACCATAATATTCCCCGTATCAAAGTCGGTAAATATACCAAGATTCTGCGGGCAGAACTAGACAAGTTCTTTGAGCCTCCAAAGATAGAATGAGCCGAAAGTTATTTTCCGGTGATAAATACCACCATCATAACACCTTTTTAATTTGCAACAAAAACAAGTATTAATCAAAAAACAATATAGTTATGACACTTACATGCACCAACGTAACACTGAGACAAAAGCCATTGCGTAACGACCGTATATCCCTTTATCTGGATTATTACCCGGCCATCCGCAATCCTTACACGATGAAGATGAGCCGCCGGGAATTCCTCGGCATCTACATTTATGCCAAGCCAAAGAACGAGCAGCAAAGAATGTTCAATCAGGATATGCTGAACAAGGCAGAGGCAATCCGCTGTATCCGTGTCCAGTCGCTTATCAATGAAGAATTCGGGTTCCTGGACAAGAACAAGCAAAAGGTAGATTTCCTCGCCTACTTCCGGACAAAGGCACGAGAAAAGTATGAGAAATGGGATTGTGTTTACAACCACTTCGAGAAATTTGTCGGTGGTAAATGCACCTTTGGCGATGTCACCGTGGAACTGTGCGAGAAGTTCAGGGATTACCTGCTCAAATGCAAACAGATCAATCATCCCAATGCTTACATCTCACGCAATTCGGCAGCCGGCTATTATTCTACTTTCCGAGCCCTGTTGAAAATAGCCTATAAAGAAAAGATGTTGCGCGAGAACTTGAACGACTTTCTGGAAAAGATAGAATGGAAAGAGGTCAAGAAAGAGTATCTGACACTTGATGAAGTCAAGAAATTGGCAGCTACACCCTGCAAGATTCCAGTCTTGAAACAGGCCTCCCTATTCGCTTGCATGACCGGCCTCCGTATCAGTGATATTCTGAAGCTGGATTGGCGTGATTTTGAAGTCGGCCCGGATCAGGGCTACTACATCCGTATTTGCACCGAGAAAACAGAAACCGAGGCCACCCTTCCTATCAGTCAGGAGGCACTGGAGTTGTGTGGCGAATGGGGCACTGGAAAAGTCTTCAAAGGCTTAACCCGCTCCATGACCCATCATCCCTTGAAACAGTGGATTGCCGAAGCCGGAATCAGAAAGCACATAACCTTCCACTGCTTTCGTCATTCATACGCCGTCATCCAAATCTCTTTAGGTACAGATATTTACACAGTGTCGAAGATGCTAACGCATAAGAATGTCACCACTACTCAAATCTATGCTGATTTGGTTAATTCCAAGAAGAGAGAGACGGCGAATAAGATTTCACTGAAATAGTATAAAGCTCTGTAACGTAAGACGAGTCGTAAGTATTCGGCCAACTACAGGTATTAAACCTTTATATACAACAATAGCGACTG
>URWP01000350.1 GCA_900551645.1 uncultured Bacteroides sp. | reverse complement strand
ATTCGCAATACTTTGTGTATGAATTAGTTGGCTAATTTTGTTATATTTACTGAATTTCCCTAAACTAAAACATGAGCACGTTCTCATTCATTTGTCCGTACGTTTTTATTCATACATCTAGACGTTTTACTGATTTAACACTTACCGTATACATCAGAACTGTTCGTCATTAGGTCTTTCGTTTATGAATTTCCGAGGTTTCTCTGTCTTAAGTTTTGCGCCACAATATTTACAATATATGGCTTCAAAATCATGACCATCGCGGTTACAACGCGGACATTTCCGCTTTTCCAACTTCTTATGTTCACTTACCATAGTAGCCGAAACAATGCCGGTCGGCACCGCTATGATTGTATAACCTATCAGCATAATAACGGCCGAAATGAAGCGTCCTACAGGAGTTACAGGAGTAATATCACCGTACCCCACAGTCGTCATGGTTACTATGGCCCAATATATACTATTAGGAATATTGTTGAAACCGGAATCTGCCACGTCGCCTTCTATCATATACATTACAGTACCCATAGATGTAACCAATATCAATACAAAGAAAAAGAAAATCAATATCTTAGGCGCACTTATCCACAACGAGCGTAGCAGTAGATTTCCTTCGTTGATAAAAGTAAACAACTTGAAGATTCTAAATATACGTATCAACCGGAAAGCACGGATTACAAGCAGATAGTGTGAACCCGTAACGAAGAAACTCATGTATACCGGCAGAGTAGCCAGGAGGTCTACAATACCGAAAAAACTGAATATATATTTCCGGGGTTGCTTCAGACAATATATCCTGGCCAGGTACTCAAAAGTAAAGAAAAACGTGAGCAAATATTCCAATATCCTTAAAACCAGATAAGCTGAATGAGGAAATATGTGCATGCTCTCCAATATCACCAGAAAAACACTTAGAGTAATGCTGCCTATCAGGATGATATCAAACAGTTTTCCACGTCTGGTATCCGATTCAAACACAATTGAATATATCTTTTCCTTCAGTTCATCATTATGCAGGAAATGGTGCCAATGCCGATATAAGGTAGAAATAAATTTCATACATCCGTTGTTTTATTCTGTTAGCCGAAACAAAATTAAGAATAAAACGGGATGTTTCAACACATCCCGATAACCTAACCTTTAAATATATACTGTCCTTTCCCACATGTATACTTACCATACGCTATGGCATGCTTAGGACAATGATGGTAGCAAGCCAGACACATGGCACAATTTCCTCCCCAAACAGGCTTACCCTCTACCATACTAATGTTATGCAAGGGACATATCAACTTACACTTGCCACAGGAAATACAGGTATCTTCCACCCAGAAACGCTTAGGTAAGGCCCAAAAACGATTGAATAAAGGCCTGATAAGGTATGATTTTATCCAAGGGAAACGTCCGGCAAAGCAATCCATCCGCTCTTTTCCCTCTCCTATCAATCGGGTGATTTCAGCCATACGGTCTATAGCCTGACTACACTTTGCCTCAATCACATCCTGCCAGTCAATGTCAAAGCCCGGAAGACAGACATACGTATTCGGCATCATAACCGAGAAACCAGCCTGACACTTCCAACCTCGTTTACAGACAGCCTGACAAAAAATCCGTGCCGTCATTCCGGTATCATCACCACAAGTACATACAAAGAACAAATAACCAGGATTTCGGGAAAACTGTACAGAAGCTATCAGTCGAAGTACAACAGGAGGTGGCCCCCAAGAATAGACTGGAAAGACAAACCCCACTTTTTCGTCAGGACGAAGAACAAACAATTGTTCCGATGCATCAACATCGGCTATGGATACTAACTCTTCCGTCAATGCGGTTGACAACTGCTCAGCTACCCAGCGAGAATTTCCGGTACCAGAAAAATAAAAAACCATAAAATACGCGATATATAAAATAAGGGATCCGCATGCCATGATGATACAGATCCCTTATTCGATTGAGAAAAATGAAAAGCCGCACCCGAGGCGTGACGAAACTCCGAATGACATGATTTGAGTGCCCATTTCCTTTGTAATCCACCGGCATAAATGCTACCCGAAGGCGTGGCCCGCCATTGGAAGATGAAGCTTGTCTCGGTATTTCTATTAATTTGATGAGTTTCCCGATTCTGCAAGTGCGGCTCCATTTTTGTATTACAAATGTAATACTTTTCTCTGAATGCACCAAATAAAATGAATAAAAAAAGGGCGCTATTTTCAGATAGCGTCCTTTTTTATATCTTAATGTAAAAACCGGGTTAAGCAGCTTTTGCTTTTGCAACAACAGCTTTAAATGCTTCCGGATGGTTCATAGCCAAATCGGCCAACACCTTACGGTTGATTTCGATACCTGCTTTGTGCAGAGCTCCCATCAACTT
>URWP01000349.1 GCA_900551645.1 uncultured Bacteroides sp. | reverse complement strand
GCTGACTATTGCCAATCCCTGCAAAGAAAGAAGCAACAGGTTCTGGTAGTTGTCATTGCCCTTCTTACAATCGTTTGTTTTCCTGTAACAGATACAGGTTTGAACATCCAGTTTCTTCCCGGTGATTGCACATTTACCGTCTTGCCCTGCATAGAGGGAGATCCGGTTGTCGTTGTATCTCACTGATTCGGTCGGTATCGGATGCCTCATCAGCCAGAGCATTGAATTTACGTCAACCCTGAGATTGTCGTGTATCTCTGCTCTACCTTCGGACGTATACGGATTGATTTTTCGGCTTTTCCGCATTGGAATCTTGAATTGCACGTAGGCTAATGGAACCAGTGGCGTTTCTCCAATCCATCGCATTTGCTTCGATTTTCCATACCGTTTCCTTAGATATCTGTTTTTGATTTCGCCCTGCTTCTTGATTCCGTCAATACGATGGAGAAGCTGTCCATTGATTGGACGGGCGATATCGCTGAAATTCAAGTTGACCCTTGTCGCAATGCAGTAATAGTCCTGCACTCCGATAACCTTGGCATTATAGTCCCCCACATTCAGGCTTATTTCTTCAGCCGTCTTACTACTTTGTATTGCCTTGACACTGTCAGCCATTTCCTTGCTGATTCTGTGTATGGCTTTATCGCAGACATTTGAAGTTATCACCCACGAGTTACTTTTGCGCCGCAGTTTTATGCGAAAACCCAGAAACTCACTGTCACGTTTCCTGAGATTAGTCACTTTTGACTTTTCATCAGACACTTCCAGTTTTAGCCGTTTCCATAGCCAGTCTTTGACTGCATAATAGGTTTTCTCTGCATCCTCTTTGGTTCTGCAAAATATCTTGAAATCATCCGCATAACGGACAATCCGCATCTCCTTGAGGTTGCTTTTCTTCAAGGCTGTATAGCTGTTGCACTTTTTCTCTGCGCCGTTGGGATAGTAGGTCACTTTACACGGATGTTTCATGTGCCTCACCATTTCATCCCACTGAGAGGCAATCCACCAGTCCAGTTCATTGAGGACAATGTTTGCCAGCAATGGTGAAAGGATACCACCTTGCGGCGTTCCCTTAGATGGGAGGACGGTTTCTCCATCAGGCATTTCGATTGGCGCTTTCAGCATGGCCTTGATGATCTGAATCAACTTGGTGTCCCGTATACCTAAAGTCCAGATCTGTTTCAGCAGCTTTCTGTGGTCGACGTTATCGAAGAATCCTTTAACGTCCACATCTACTACATAGTGAAGCTTGTTCCTTTGGGCGAGTCCATACGCATAGGAAATCGCATTTTCTGCGCTCCGACACGGTCTGAACCCATAAGAGTGCTCATAGAACTTTGCTTCGCAGATTGGCTCCATGACCTGCAAAATACATTGCTGTACTATTCGGTCAATAATACACGGTATTCCCAGAGGCCTCATCTTTCCGTTTGGCTTTGGTATTTCTACTCTTTTTACTGCTTTTGGTTCATACCTCCTGAACTGTTTCTGGATGAGCTTTACAAACTTATCCTCTGGCATGACTGCCAATGATTCTATTGTCCGCCCATCCGTGCCTGCGGTATGACTGCCATCATTGCCTTTAATATTTCTGAATGCCAGCTTGATGTTGCTTGGGGCACTGATGATATCCATCAGATGCCCAAAGACTTCACCGCTTTTGCTGTCGGCATACAGACTGTCAAAGGTTTTCTGCATGTCATAGTATTCCGCATGGCGCAACTTGCTTTTCTTCTTAGCTTTTTGTGCCATGTACATCACCCCATTTCTATGAAACCGAGCGACAATTTCTTTTTCTTACTCGACTGCATGAATAGTGGTTGTGTACTGCTGACGTTTTGCCTGACTTGTGGCCATTCCTAACCGTCCTCTTTTTCGCAGACGATATCATCGGTTCGACCACTGCTTTTCAGCAGGAATTCATCCGCTTATTATTCTTCGCCGGATTATCCAGTAGACTTCCTGCCTTTCCTTGTTCCGATAATCCTATCTGTACATACATACCTTTAGGTGTTCCCTCTGGGCCTGACAGCTTGGACACGCCTGTAACGTGCCACGGCGTTTCGTAACAACCATTTCTACTAAACCGTACTGCCTGGGCTTTAACCCACACACCCATTTCTGAGTGTGGCACTTTTAGACCTTTACATTCGGGAGTTTCGTCAGACATCTCTGTCATTCTCACCATGGGTATCTTATAGACCCCCGGCATATAGGATGCACCGTCCACCTCTGGACAGCTTTCGTCAGCTTAACCTGTTGCGGCATCTCTCTGCCGGCTTTACCGGGCTTCACACAGAGTTTGGCCTCTGCATGCCGGAGTATCAGGGGAGGCGTTTCAGGGCGTTACCCCTTCATTCCACCTCTCGAATTATCAGT
>URWP01000348.1 GCA_900551645.1 uncultured Bacteroides sp. | reverse complement strand
TAACACAGACATTCGTCTTGGGAATACTTACGATATTCGCGCATATTACTAAATAATTTGTGTCAACTTATTTAGTACACTACAGTTTTTTATTCGGAATTTTTTGTGTACGAATACTGGCCGGCCAGTGTTGATTAATTTCTTATTGTAAAGATATTTCTTTTTCCTCAACTCGATAAGAAGAACTTTCAGGTTATGGTATTTGTTCGTCTGTTGGATAATCTGTGAGAACTGTCTGCAGCTCTGGTTCTATAGAAATATTGATGGATATATAAAAAAGATACTCCAGCCATTCTCTAATGGTTGGAGTATCACAACACAAAAACTAAACTAGACTTAACTAAACTATTCTAATAAGGAAATTTCACAACTTCCTGTCTTGTTATGTACACCACAAATATAAGCCTTATATTTAGTTTGTCCAAAAAAATCATGATAAAAGTTGGGATTGGTTGCAAAAAAAAATGTTGTATTTAAAACTTTCCTCAAATAATATGTTCATTAACATAATTCTGAAGTTCTTGCTTGTAACTGTCGGAAACAGGAATGTATTCCTTGCCAAAGACAATCCTTCCTTTATCAATGATTTTTATTTTCTGTTTTTGTACAATATATGATCTATGAACACGGATAAACCGGCTGGAAGGCAATTTTTCTTCCATGGTTTTCATGCTGGTCAAGGATAGGATAGGTCGAGGATTGTCTTCTGTATAAATTTTGATATAGTCTTTCAGACCTTCGATATATAGGATTCTATCTAATTCTATTTGTACTATTTTGTAATCACTTTTTACGTAAATATGATTCGAGTCTGTTGGAATAGATACTTGTCCTGTATCAGGTAATTCTGCTTTTTTTCTCATTTCAAACCATTGGATAGCTTTGTTGACAGCTTCAATAAAATCGCTGTAACTGATAGGTTTCAGCAAGTAATCCAAGGCATTTACCCGATAGCCATCGATGGCATATTGTTCAAAGGCTGTGGTAAAGATAATCCGTGTATTTGGAGAAACCATGCGTGAGAATTCCAAGCCGTTCAGTTCTGGCATCTGGATATCTAGAAATAGCAGATCTACAGGATGTTCAGGTAGTCCTTTCATTGCTTGGATGGCACTTGAATAAGAACCGCAAAGTTCCAGACTGTCTGTTTTGCGTACATAGCTTTCTAAAAGACTTAAAGCCAACGGCTCATCGTCTACTAATGCGCAGCGTAAAGTCATATGTAGTTTGATTTTTAGTGGTGAATGATTTTATTTTATAGATTAATGCAGATAAAAGAACTGTATTCTTTTTTGTCTTCACTGAGTTGGGTTTTCCACTCATAATGGCCGGGATAGATTAGTTCGAGACGTTTACGAACCTGTTCCAAGCCGATTCCGGAACCACTTTTGTCACCTTCTGATTTAGGGAAATTACTGTTCTTTATCAGACAGCATATCTGTTTCTCTTTTTCAGTAATTTCAATATCTATATAGCTTGGTGCTGTAGGTGAGATTCCATGTTTGAAAGCGTTTTCTATCAACGATATGAATAGTAACGGAGTGATGGGGGTTTGGCTTTGGGGCTTGATGTTAAACAGGGTACGGATTGTTACTTGGGAGGAAACACGTATACGCATCAGTTCGATATAATTGCGGATGAAATCAACTTCTTTCTGTAGAGGTACGAACATCTGCTGGTTGTCATAAAGTACATAGCGGAGTAGTTTACTTAGTTCCTGAACTGCCTGTTGGGCTTTTTCTGCATCAAAACTGATGAGGGCATAGATATTGTTTAAGGTATTCAGTAAGAAGTGCGGATTCAGCTGGTTACGTAAATTCTTCAGCTCTGCTTCTGTCCGGCTTTTTACTGCTTCATTCCAGGCTTCTTCTGTTTCCTTCCAGCGGATGCTTAGGCGGATAGCTACGCATACACCAACACTGAAACACATGCTGGCTACGTCACGCAGGTAGAAAAGGAAGCGTGGTGGAAGTGGCCGGTCTGGTTTGGGAAATGGCATCGGGAACAGATGCATGTCGTTATACCAACGGATTCCGCTTCCTGCTATCAAGATTAGTATGAGATTGATGAAAAGGAAATAGGGGAGATTTTTCTTGAAAAGAAAACGGGGTATCAGAATAAAATAATTGATGTAGAACAACAGGCATAGAATGGCAGGAATCAATGAGTGATGCATAAAGGCTGACCAGTCGATAGTACCATTGGCACGTTGGGTAAAGAATAGGGGGTATCCCAGAAACATCGCCCAGCAGATGATATGTATAAGTGATACCAGAGAATGATATGTCGGTTGTTTGATTGATTTCATAGGCAATGTAATATAATTCATATATTCACTAGGTTACAAAGATAACGATTTTACTGAAAAAAGACCGGCCGTTCCGTTGCTATTGTTCGT
>URWP01000347.1 GCA_900551645.1 uncultured Bacteroides sp. | reverse complement strand
ATCTGTAAATAGCGGAGTCTGTCCTCCTTCTTTTCCCGGTTCCAGTATTTTCATGTATACAGAGTCATTCACACTGGCAGGAGTTTCGTATGGGTTGGTCACAACTGTACCGCCCAATCCCGGAGTCATATCAGCATTTGCAATTTTATAATTCCGGTATATTTCCCATTTTCCATCCACATTTGCTCGAGCCACATCTGCAATGGAATCTATATAATGTTCATTACGAACTTGCCAATTCGCATACGGATCTTCCACAGCGGTGTCTTCTGCACACGACATAAAGCCGAAAGAAAGAGTAAATAGCAGGGCAATCAGCCAAAATAGGTTCTTGTTCATGTAGTTTAATTTATTACTGCAATGTTTTCAGCAAGCTGGTGATGCTTACCTTGTCTGCAATGATATTATTCAAATCTGCAATAGCCACACGTTCCTGTTCCATGGTGTCACGGTTACGCAAGGTTACGCAGTTGTCTTCCAATGTCTGGTGGTCGATGGTGATACAGTACGGAGTACCGATGGCATCCTGACGGCGGTAACGTTTGCCGATAGAATCCTTTTCATCGTACTGGCAATGGAAGTGGAACTTCAGGTCGTCCATGATTTCGCGGGCCTTTTCAGGCAGACCGTCTTTTTTCACCAGCGGCATGATAGCCAGTTTCACCGGAGCCAGAGCAGCAGGAAGTTTCAGCACTACGCGGGTTTCGCCGTTTTCCAGTGTCTCTTCATGGTAGGCGGCGCTCATTACGCTCAGGAACATACGGTCTACACCAATAGAAGTCTCGATGACGTACGGAGTGTAGCTTTCGTTGATTTCCGGATCGAAATACTTGATGCTCTTGCCGGAATATTTCTCATGCTGGCTCAGGTCGAAGTTGGTACGGCTATGGATACCTTCCACTTCCTTGAAACCGAACGGCATCAGGAACTCGATGTCGGTAGCGGCATTGGCGTAGTGAGCCAGTTTCTCGTGGTCGTGATAGCGGTAATGGTCGTCACCGAAGCCCAGTGCCTTGTGCCATTTCAGACGGGTTTCTTTCCATTTCTGGAACCATTCGAGTTCAGTTCCCGGTTTTACGAAGAACTGCATTTCCATCTGTTCGAACTCACGCATGCGGAAGATGAACTGACGAGCTACAATTTCATTACGGAAAGCCTTACCAATCTGTGCGATACCGAAAGGAATCTTCATACGTCCTGTTTTCTGTACGTTCAGGTAGTTTACGAAAATACCCTGAGCGGTTTCCGGACGGAGGTATACCTTCATCGAACCTTCTGAAGTTGAACCCATTTCAGTAGAGAACATCAGGTTGAACTGACGGACTTCAGTCCAGTTCTTGGTACCCGAAATCGGACAGACGATTTCTTCGTCCAGAATAATCTGACGGAGTTCGTTCAAGTCCGGACCGGCATTCATCGCTTTTGAGTAACGTTCATGCAGCGCGTCACGTTTGGCCTGGTGTTCCAGTACGCGGGTGTTGGTGCTACGGAACTGATCCTCGTCGAAAGCGTCACCGAATTTCTTGGCAGCCTTGGCTACTTCCTTATTGATTTTTTCGTCGTATTTGGCAATCTGGTCTTCAATCAGCACATCGGCACGATAGCGTTTCTTGGAGTCACGGTTATCAATCAACGGGTCGTTGAACGCGTCTACGTGTCCGGAAGCTTTCCAGATGGTAGGGTGCATGAAGATAGCCGAGTCGATGCCTACAATGTTCTCGTGCAGGAGCACCATGCTCTGCCACCAGTACTGTTTGATATTGTTCTTCAGTTCCACACCCATCTGTCCGTAATCGTATACGGCGCCCAGTCCGTCATAAATTTCACTTGACGGGAATACAAAACCATACTCTTTACAGTGTGAAACAAGTTTCTTGAAAACGTCTTCTTGTGCCATTTTTCTAGTTATTTGTTTGATTTTTTGTTGTTATCTATATCTCCAATAATAGGGCACAAAGATACAGTTTTATCCATAAAAAAGCATGATTGGTTTATTAATTTATCTTATGTAGACTTCTCATTTACTTTAAATCGCGCCTCGGAAAGAGTTTTCCGGATGTCTTTAATAGTCATTTAAACTTCTTTTAAACAGTTTTTGTTATGCTGTTTCCAGACCGCCGGCAATCCGTTCTTCTGTAAAATTTGATTAAAAGTCCGGAACGGTTCCCCCCGTCATTGGATTATTTTCAGTAATTTCACGCCAATTTCTAAAATTCCGATAAATCTTCATTATAATGAATCCATCCGGCACAGATAAATATACTCTTATGACTACCATGCCGGTACCCCGCCTCATCTGTTCGCTGGCGGTACCGACCATTATCAGTATGCTCGTCACCTCGTTCTACGTCATGGCCGATACCTATTTCGTAGGCCAGATCAATACCCAGTCTACGGCT
>URWP01000346.1 GCA_900551645.1 uncultured Bacteroides sp. | reverse complement strand
ATACCGCCTGACGATGAAGTCGAACAGCGACAACTTCCGCCAGAGCAGCATCCAGGGAGTCATGAAGCGTATCAAGGCCAAAGGTGCCACCGTCATCATCTACGAACCGACACTGGAGGACGGTAGCTCGTTCTTCGGATCGAAGGTGGTAAATGACCTGGCAGCTTTCAAGCAGCAATCACAGGCCATCATCGCCAACCGCTACGACGCATGTCTGGACGATGTAAAAGAAAAGGTGTATACCCGTGATATTTTCCGAAGAGACTGATTCAGTTAAAAGTTAATAGTTAAAAATTAAAAGCTAAAAACGGGAGTAGTTCACTGGACTACTGTAGCTTTGTAAACCGAGACGGTAGAAAGTGTCTGCGCTCCAAGCAACGGAAGTGCGGGCACTTTTTGCGGTTTTTCTCCGACCCGATAGAAGCCGATTGAATCTTTCTCACTATCACCCGAAATGTAAGATGCCCCAAAGAAATTGGCAATCTCTTCTATCGGCAGTATAACATCATGAAACAGTCTATAAGAAGTACATTTATCTGAAAAATCCATCTGAAAGGAATAAACCTACAAAAATATTTGGAAATAAACAGATTAAATGATAACATTGCAAAATACCATGAACAAAAAAGCAGCAATACCCCCTATGGCAGAAAACAAGACTCTATTCAACGAAGAAGATACTGACAACTTCAACGAACAACTGGAGAATGCTTGGAACAACAACAGCTCTATCGTTATTCAGAATGACAACATCATGAATACCTATTGTGTCTTAAACTTCATGCTTCAGAAATGTAGCCAAATAAAAATCTATTGTGGAGAAGCACGACTGTTTACAAAGAAAGGGAAAAGAAAGCTGGAAGAAATAGGCACAAAGAATGCAGTAGAAAAATTATATACCCAATTCCGGGCATTGCTTGGGAAGTTTCTTTCCAATGAAAGAAACAGCATAGAAATCATCAGTGAGCGGGGAATAAGCATATCTGAACCTGAAAAAGAATTGACAGACATATGGGGGAAAAATAATTTCAGACTTTACATACTGAAAGAACATAACCCGAAATTTGACTTCCATTTCATGGTAGGCGACAACAACATTTACCGGCGTGAACTGGAAGACAAAAGCAAAAAAGGACGGATTAGAATCACAGGTACAGACCAGACAGTGAGAGACAGCTGTATGCTGCTGAATGAAATCTTTGAGACGTGCAAGAAAAACATGGTAAATCCATACATCATAAGATAAATGCTGGACAAGACACAAACTTTCTTCGGGGTGCTGGTTACACTGGCTGTCCTGCAACTGTTCTATCAGGAAGGAAACTATTTTACATCGTTGATAAAGTACCTGGTAAAGGAATCAAAAAAATACCTGAAACAATGGAAACGGGAACTGGAAAATTCACAGAAAGCCAATGAACACCAAATAGAACAGGCCGGAACACAAGAAGAACTTGAATATTATCAAATCTCTACCAGCAAGCTTTGGCTAGGTGAAACACAGGCAAGACTGACTCTGGACAAAAACAGTAAAAGCATCTACAAGCAAAAGATACCCCAACTTGTAGCTCTTTATACATTCCTGTGGGGACTTGTCTTTATGCTGATAGACCCATTCTTCGTACCGAACGAATTCGCTATAGGATTCACTGTCTACTATCTGACATTATCTTTTGCATTTACAGCGGCGCTATGGCGTAAATATTGTCTTCTGATTGGTATAGAGAGACACAAGACGATGCATCGGCACATAAAGTCCCCTAAAAGAATAGATTACAGGATTCTTAATCTGCTATTTACCCAGGTCATCATCATTGCGCTGTATTTTCTGATTCCTTTCCAGGCTATCTGGTGGAGAATGTTACTGTTGCTGCTGATATTCTACATGATGGGAATGTGTGACAAATTCTATATAAGCCTGGACTGCAACAGGCGGTTCATTCTTATCCATGCAGCAGGTGTATTCACCAGCTCTCTCATAGGGGGGCTGTTGTATGCATTGTACCCAGTGAGTAACTCTCCTGAATTCTGGGAACAGAACCAACAGCTTATCCGTCTGCTACTGATTACTTATCAGTTAGTAAACCTTATACTGATACCTTTAGGCATTGTCGGTTACAAATACTACAATTGGGAAAAGGCATACAAAAAATACCTTGCAAACATAGAAGATGATCTGAATGACATCGCTCATAAAATCATTGACAGACACATATGAATGAAACACTCCTATCTTTCTTTTTCAAACTGATACAACTGGGCATCGGAACACGAGAATCTCTGCACCTGGAAACTCCATTGCCGGAAAGTACCTGGAAGGAACTGCTGACCCTGGCCCGGAAGCAGGCAGTAACCGGCATCGTGATGGACGGGATCCTGAAACTTCCCGCAGAAAACCTGCCC
>URWP01000345.1 GCA_900551645.1 uncultured Bacteroides sp. | reverse complement strand
GGGCATTGACCAATTCACCGGCCACCACCATAGTCTCCTTATTGGCCAGCGCAATGACCTTTCCCGCCTTGATGGCATTCATAGTAGGGCGCAATCCCGCATAACCGACCATAGCAGTCAGTACAATATCTATCGGGCCAGACTCTACAATCTGTGCCAGCGCATCGGCACCGGCATACACCTTAATCGGTAAATCAGACAATGCCTCTTTCAATTGTCGGTACTTGTCCGGATTGGCAATAACCACTGCTTCCGGACGGAATTTTCGGGCCTGCTCTATCAACAAATCCACTCTATTGTTAGCAGTCAACGCATAAGCTTCATACAAATCAGGATGCTCAGCAATCACTTCCAATGCCTGTGTCCCGATAGAGCCCGTTGAACCTAAAATTGCAATCTGTTTCTTCATAATTATTAGAATACGATGTATTTATCCGGATTGATAGGAGTTCCCTGATGCCATAGTCCAAAATGCAGGTGTGGCTGCTCTCCTTCCGGAATGCCTTCAGCCTCGTTTTCCACCAATGCAATGACCTCTCCACCTTTTACTTCGTCGCCTTCCTTCTTCAGCAACGAACCGCAATGCTTGTATACGGTAATAAAATTACGCGCATGCTGTATCTGAATGACGTATCCCGCTTCGGCCGTATATGCAGCCAAAATCACAGTTCCATCCAAAGCAGACAGCACATTCTCGTTCGGCGCGGCTACCAGGTCTATTCCAAAATGTTTCTCCATCGGACGGAATCCCGTGGCTACCACTCCACGTACCGGACGGTAAAAAATCAATCCGGCCGCATCATGGTTCTCGTTGACAGAGCGCAAATTGTAGCGTTCTTTCTCTTCATACTGCCGCCGGAATTTCTCTTCTTCCTCCGATCGTTCCATCAGTTCCTCCACACGGACATCGGTCAGCGAATCGATGGACTGCACAGTATCTGCCTTCACCTTTCCGCTGATGATATCCTGAATATTCATCAGATACAGCTGCTGACGAGCAAGTGCCTGCTGCAAGGAATCCGCACGCAATGCATTTTCTACGACCTGCCGACGTACTTCACTGTTCATGTATCCCGGCAAATAGTTCCGCAACGGAGTAAACATGATGATGAACGCAGCAATGAGGAAGATGACCGTACATGCGGCCAGCAATACTGAAATACCGTTCAGTTTAGACACATGAATTCCTACCACTTCTTCCAAAGTGTTCTCGTTCAGGACAATCAGCTTGTACTTGAACTTGATGTTGTGCCAAAAGGCTTTTCTTCCTCTCCGTTTCATAAGCCAGTACCGACTTCGTTAATCCTCCAGCAGTCCGTCGGGTATCTCTACCGTCAGAAGCTTCTTTTTCTTGTCAAGCCCCCGGATAAATTCCTCATGGGCCGGCAACAAGATTTCCCTACCGTCCCGTTCGATAACGAACAGTACATTTACCGTAGAATCGTCCACATGCGTGATTTCTCCCAGATTCCCATGCGCGATATCCTCCACACGAAAACCTACAAAGTAATTCCACGAAGAGATACCTTCCTCTTCCTCCAGATAGCGGCTGGGGAAATACACCTCTACATTGGAAAACCTGCGGGCACGTTCGGCCGTATCAATACCTTCAAACTTCACCAGCGCCACATTGTCCGAACGGAAGCGGTACTCCTCAATGAAGAAAGGCACCAGAATCCCGTCAAGCAGCAGAATAAGGTAATCACAGTCCACACGGTCGAACACATCGTCCGTAAAAGTGAAACCGATTTCCCCTTTCACCCCATGAGGTTTATTGAGGATTCCTATCTTAAATACTTCTTCTTTTTTTATCATATCCGACTTATTCAATACGTGTGATACGTGCTCCCAGTGCTGTAAGACGCTGTTCGATATTCTGGTAACCACGGTCTATCTGTTCGATGTTATGGATACGGCTCACTCCGGTAGCACCCAAAGCAGCAATCAACAGGGCGATACCGGCACGGATATCCGGTGACGACATGTTTCCACCCCGCAGACAGAAGTTACGGTCATGACCGATGACAACAGCCCGATGCGGATCGCACAAGATAATCTGCGCACCCATATCAATCAGTTTGTCGACAAAAAACAGACGACTTTCGAACATCTTCTGGTGAATTAATACACTGCCTTTGGCCTGGGTAGCTACCACCAACATCACACTCAGCAGGTCCGGAGTCAGTCCCGGCCATGGCGCATCGGCGATAGTCATAATAGAACCGTCGATAAACGATTCAATCTGGTAATGCTCCTGAGCCGGAATATAGATATCATCTCCACGTTGTTCCAACCGGATTCCCAACCTGCGGAAACTGTCTGGAATAATTCCCAAATTCTGATAAGACACGTTCTTAATGGTCAGTTCACTGCCTGTCATGGCTGCCATACCGATAAAAATTCCCACCTCAATCATAT
>URWP01000344.1 GCA_900551645.1 uncultured Bacteroides sp. | reverse complement strand
AGATTATGTGTACCGGTTAGTGCCAATTCTTCCTGTTCCATGTTGAAGGCAATGGGGCGCGTGAAGTATACCTTATTCTGTTCAACGAAAGCAGCCGCACCTTCTTCTTTCTTTTCGGCGAACGGATAATATTGTCCGTGTATACCATATTTGTGCAGTTCACGCTGAATGACCGGATCATCATTCCAGAAAATGAAGGCGTCTTCGTTTGTCTGATTCTGGATGATGCGGAATTTTGCGTCTACATAGTTTTGTAGTTCGTAATTATATCGGTCCAAATGGTCAGGGGTGATATTCATCAACACGGCAATGTTTGCATGGAACTTGTACATGTTGTCCAATTGGAAACTACTCAGTTCAATCACGTAGTAGTCATAATTGCATTCTGCTACCTGATATGCCAGGCTCTGACCGATATTTCCTGCCAGTCCTACATTCAGACCAGCTTTTTTGAAGATATGGTAAATCAGTGAGGTAGTTGTCGTTTTACCGTTACTACCTGTAATACAAATCATTTTTGCGTTGGTATACCGCCCGGCAAATTCGATTTCCGAGATAATCGGTGTCCCTTGTGCCTTTAGTTTCAGAATCATTGGAGCATCATTAAGGATACCCGGACTTTTGATGATTTCATCTGCATTCAGAATCAATTCTTCGGTATGTTTTCCTTCTTCCCACTGGATGCCTCTCTCATTCAGCATGTTCTTGTATTTGTCCTTAATTTGGGACATGTCTGAAACGAAGGTGTCAAATCCTTGTTTCTGTGCCAGTACGGCAGCTCCCGCGCCGCTTTCACCGGCTCCTAAGATGACAATTCTTTTTGCCATGGCCTTTTTATCTTATCTTTAACGTTATAATAGTTATTGCAGCTAATACGATGGTTACAATCCAAAAGCGGACAGTAATCTTTGATTCATGAAATACGCTGTTGGGGCGTGTGAACAAGTATGTACAACTCGGGTCGAGTTGAGCTATTGTAGTTCGGAAATGGTCATGAATCGGTGCACGTTTGAATACGCGTCGTTTCAGTCCTTTCTTCTTCCCAGACTGGAAATATTTAACTTGCAGGATTACTGACAGGTTCTCTACCAGAAATACTCCACAGAGAATTGGAATCAACAGCTCTTTGTGGATAATAATGGCAAACACTGCAATGATACCACCAATAGTCAGGCTACCGGTATCTCCCATAAAAACCTGTGCCGGGAATGCATTGTACCACAGAAAACCGATCAAAGCTCCGATGAAGGCACAAATGAAGATAACCAGTTCTTCACTACCGGGGATGTACATGATATTCAGATAGCCTGCATACTCAATGTGGCTGGATACATAGGCCAAGATACCGAGTGTAACCCCGATGATGGCTGAGTTTCCTGCGGTCATTCCGTCCATTCCGTCGTTCAGATTAGCTCCGTTCGATACTGCTGTGACGACGAAAATGGTTATCAGTACAAAGACAATCCATCCGGCTGTTTGGGCATGTTCTCCCATGAAGCCTACAATATCGGCATAATCCAGGTTGTTGTTCTTGAAGAACGGTATGGTGGTTTTTGTTGATTTCTGATTGTCTGCCTTATGAATAACATTGACAATCTCGCCGTTTTTCTGTATTTCAACGTTTTCGCGGATAACCACATCCGGACTCAGATATAAAGTCATACCAACGATGAATCCTAAACCTACCTGACCGATAATCTTGAATTTTCCGTGCAGTCCTTCTTTATCTTTCCGAAATACTTTGATGTAATCGTCCAGAAAGCCTAAAGTTCCTAGCCAGATCGTCGTTATCAGCATCAGAATCATGTAAATATTGTGCAACTTTCCTAACAGTAAACACGGTATCAGGATGGCCACAATGATAATGATACCTCCCATTGTCGGAACGCCTATCTTGTTGACATTGAACGGGTCAATGGAAGCATCACGCTGTGTTTCTGTAATTTGTTTTCTCTTTAACAGATTAATGAAATATTCACCGAAAATGGATGATATAAGCAGGGACAAAATGACTGCCATCAGTGCTCGGAACGATACATAACCGAACATCCGCGCTCCGGGAAAATCAAATTGCTCTAAATAATTGAACAGATAGTACAACATTGTCTTATAAGATTAATGTTCCTTTTCAAAAATATCCTTTACTATTTCCTTGTCGTCAAAATGGTATTTTACCCCTTTGATTTCCTGATAGTTTTCGTGGCCTTTTCCAGCTATCAGAATGACATCACCCCGTTGAGCTAGCATGCAGGCCGTACGGATAGCTTCTTTCCGGTCGGCGATGGAGATGACTTTCTGCATGTCTGTATCGGTCAGTCCAGCCAGCATATCGTTGATGATATCTTGAGGCTCCTCAAATCGTGGGTTATCGGAGGTAATGATAACCTTGTCGCTCCGCTTGACAGACTCCTGAGCCATCAGCGGACGTTTACCTTTGTCTCGG
>URWP01000343.1 GCA_900551645.1 uncultured Bacteroides sp. | reverse complement strand
CACGAAGGTATGCGAAAGAGCTATGCTAGTCAATACGCCAATTTTGGAAGCTTACAAGAGAAATTTCCAGGATTCATAACAATAAAAACAACCAGACAAAGATATGAAATATTTTAAGAATATTCGGGTTTTTAAAAGGAAAACATTTATTTTTGTAGCTGAATATATTAATACTTATCATCATTATCACCATCGTTTATTATGAAAAAGACACTATTAACGACATGGGCAGCAAAAGCCTTATTGGTCTGTTGCCTGACTGCATGTTCGCAAAAAGAAGTCAGTATCGGAAATCTGAACGTCATTCCTCTTCCACAGGAAATCATAGAAGCCGCCAATGCCGCTCCTTTTGTCATCAACTCATCGACTGTCATTTGTTATCCCGAAGGTAATGAGAAACTGGAACGTACGGCCCGATTTCTGGCTTCCTATATCAAGGAAGTGACCGGAACCGAAGTTCAGACAAGTACCAAAGAAGGAAAGAACAGCATTATACTCAGTGTAGATCCGTCAGTCTCATCACAAAAAGACGGATATGAGCTCAATATATCCTCCGAAAAAGTGACAGTAAAAGGTTCCACAGAAGCCGGAGTATTCTATGGCATACAGACCATTTACAAGGCATTACCTATTACGGAAGGGAAAGCTCTTGCTTCTCTGCCTGCAGGAACCGTAAAGGACTTCCCTGCTTATGATTACCGTGGATTCATGGTTGATGTAGGCCGTCATTATTTCCCGGTAGACTACCTGAAAGAAATCATCGACATCCTGGCCATGCATAACATCAATTATTTCCACTGGCATCTTACCGAAGATCAAGGATGGCGTATCGAGATTAAAAAATACCCGAAACTGACAGAAATCGGTTCTCACCGGAAAGAAACAATTACAGCTCCCGGTTCCAAAGAATTCGACGGTAAACCGGTCAGCGGTTTCTATACGCAGGAAGAAGCCAAGGAAATCGTCAATTACGCAGCTGAACGTTTCATTACAGTAATACCTGAAGTGGATATGCCGGGACACATGCTGGCAGCACTGGCCTCTTATCCGGAACTGGGCTGTACAGGCGGTCCGTATGAAACGGCTACCAAGTTCGGAGTATTCCGCGAAGTGTTGTGCGGAGGTAATGAAAAGACCCTCCAGTTCGCAAAAGATGTCATCAATGAAATCATGGATATATTCCCTTCTCCCTACATACACATAGGTGGCGACGAATGTCCGAAATACGAATGGGAAAGATGTCCGAAATGTCAGGCAAAAATCAAGGAACTGAAACTGAAAAGTACACCGGAACACACCAAGGAGAACCAGTTGCAGGCTTATTTCATGGGTGAAGTAGAAAAAGAAATCATCAAGCGTGGCCGCAAGATGCTGGCTTGGGATGAAATTCTGGAAGGTAATCCGGCCAAGAGTACTACAGTCATGGCCTGGACCGGTATCAAGGCAGGAATCAAGTCTGCCCAACTGGGCCATCAGACCATTATCTGCCCTATCAGCCACCTGTATTTCAGTAATCCGGGTTACAACCGCCTGAAAGGAGTCAGCAGCGTAGAACGCGTATACAACTTCGAACCACGCAACGAAAAGCTGACAGCCGAAGAAAAAGAAAATATCATCGGGGTACAGGGATGTATCTGGACCGAATGGACCAAAGACAGTGTCAAGATGGAATGGCAGATGATGCCACGTATCGCCGCACTGAGTGAACTGCAATGGAGCAATCCGGAGAAGAAAAATCTGGACGGTTTCCTGAAACGCCTCCGCCATCAGCTTGACCTTTATACACTGAACGGTTATCACTACAAACAGGATATCGAAGATGTAACCATGGATATCAATCCGGTAGGCGAAGGCGGTAAAGCTGCAATTACCCTGAACACTTTCGACAATGCTCCGGTTTATTACACGACAGACGGTTCGGAACCAACCGCCGCTTCACAGCAGTATAACGGACCGGTCACCCTCGATGGCAATACTGTCACAGTAAAAGCCAAGGCTATCCGAGACGGCAGAGAAAGCAATACAGTAGAAGAGACTCTGCAATACAACCTGGCGACCATGCGTCCTATCCAGTTGGCATGCACACCCGACCCGAACTATACTTATAAAGGTGCCAATCTGCTGGTAGACGGCCTGAAAGGAGACGACAACTACCGCTCCGGACGTTATATCGGTATCTACGGCGAAAATCTGGATGCCACCATCGACCTGCAGGAAGAAAAAGAAATCTCTGCTGTAACCATCGGTACTTATCTGGTTCCGGGCGATTACATCTTTGGCCTGACGGGAATCGAAGTCTATGTATCTGCCGACGGTAAGGATTTCCGCAAGATTGCTTCCAACACCATTCCGACATTGGAAAAAGGCAGCAAGAACAACGTGCTGGAACGCAAGGAAATCAAGTTCGACAAGACTCCTGCCCGTTATGTACGCATCGTCGGGAAGAATACGCC
>URWP01000342.1 GCA_900551645.1 uncultured Bacteroides sp. | reverse complement strand
AGCCGTCAGAACTCTCGTCCACCATCCATTCCCACGGATAAAGTTTAAAACAACGCTCCACTTTTTCCCCACTCGGATCATAGAATATCCCGTTCTGCAAATTCAAGGCATTGATGTCAATCACTCGGGTAGAAAGTCCGGCTTCACGAGCAGTACTGGCCAAGTATTGCAAATTACCCACATCTTCAGCATTGTCCAGTTCTCCGGCCAGATGTAAAATACTTCCTTTTCCGAACATATCCTTCCATGATTGTACTAATCCCTCATGAATACCGTTATACTGATCTGCTTCAGGAAAACAATCTTCTTTCCATTGCCACTGAATAACCGAAGCTTCAAGCAAGGAAGTAGGCGTATCGGCATTGAACTCCAAGATGCGTGGAGTATTATCTTCATCTAACATGAAATCAAAGCGACCATACAAACTCAATTCATCAGCCTCCCAGGAATTCCGGATAAGTTCTATAGTTTCAGGAGTTAAGTCAAGCATCCGCTCCAATTTTTCCGGCTGTTGTTCTATCAGGTAATCAGCTGTTTCGCAATACATACGGTAAGCTTCCGTAGTAGCTGTTTCCAATTTCTCTACTTCAACCTCCGATAATTCGTAATAGGCATTTCCCTTCCAATAATCCATATGATAGTCGAAGCCCAAGGCCTCGATAGCATCCCGGTAATCAGCCCGAGGTGTCATCATGATACGTTTCATCAAACTTCCTCCCAATTAACTGCCTACACTGAACGAACGGCTTTTCGAACCGAATACATGACCGCTCGATTTGGAAGAAGTAGAAGCAGGACGTACCTTTACATTCGAAGGAGAAGCAACCCGCGAACCGTTCACATCAGTCCATGAATCCGTTTTCGGATAATAATAATGGGTTGTGCTCAGTCCATTGGCAACCGACGGCATCAGTGCCCATCGCATCAACATAGCATTATAAATCCAATGGTTTCCCTGACTGTCACAGTATTCCTCCTTATCTTTCGGATCCTCAGGAAGCTCTGTTTTTTGTGTACAGGCAGCTACAGTCATCAGACAAAGTGCTGCCATCAAATAGTTTTTCTTTTTCATCAGATTATATTTCTCGAATAATCAGCAAACAAGTTCCGAAACAATAGTATTTTTCGTCTATAACAGACAGATTTCCGGACTTTTTAAGGATATATCCATTTTATAGGCAAAGATAATAAACTTATCTGTAACCGCAATATTTCCGAAATATGTTCCATAGCCTTACTGAAGATAGATATAATTTCAGCCGCAAAACATTGGAAACCTCTTATAAAATTCGTTTCTTTGTATAGGAATGCTATTTTTACATGGCTTCACAGAATCAAGACATTTTTTACTTTTTACATAAACAGCCATCTATGAAAGGTATCGTTTTGGCCGGAGGTTCCGGCACCCGTCTGTACCCCATCACTAAAGGGGTCTCCAAACAATTACTGCCTGTCTTTGACAAGCCCATGATTTATTACCCCATTTCCGTGCTGATGCTAGCAGGTATTCGGGAAATCCTCATTATCTCCACCCCTTATGACCTACCGGGATTCAAACGTCTTTTGGGAGACGGTTCAGATTACGGTGTACATTTCGAATATGCAGAACAACCTAGCCCCGACGGACTCGCTCAAGCCTTCCTAATCGGTGAGTCGTTCATAGGAAACGATGCTGTCTGTCTGGTACTGGGTGACAACATCTTCCACGGAAACAGCTTTACTGTAAAGCTTCGTCAAGCTGTAGTCGATGCGGAACAGCAGGGCATAGCAACAGTTTTTGGTTATTGGGTAAGTGACCCAGAACGATATGGTGTAGCCGAATTTGACAAAGACGGAAACTGCATCTCCATCGAAGAAAAACCGGAACATCCAAAATCGAATTATGCAGTAACCGGCCTTTACTTCTATCCGAACAAAGTGGTAGAAGTAGCCAAAAATATCAAGCCTTCTGCTCGTGGCGAATTAGAAATCACATCAGTCAACCAACGTTTCTTAGCTGACAAACAATTGAAAGTACAGACATTAGGACGTGGATTTGCTTGGTTAGATACAGGTACACACGATTCATTAGCCGAGGCTTCCACTTACATCGAAGTTATCGAAAAACGTCAAGGACTGAAAGTTGCATGTCTGGAAGGAATAGCTTTACGACAAGGTTGGATTACTCCCCAGAAGATGCGCGAACTGGCACAACCGATGCTGAAAAACCAATATGGACAATACTTGCTGAAAGTTATAGACGAACTGTCCCGTGAGTAAACAAACTAACCCCCAAACAAGCCAGACTTCAAAAGGATAAAACGACCATAAATATCTCTTAAAACATATATCCTGATTGAAGTCTGGTTCTTAAAAATTACATAAACTATCATCAATAAAGAATTCCGAAAATGCCCTCGAGTCCCCTTTCCGTCAGGGTATAAAAAAAGCCCCGGACATCCTTGCGGAATCCG
>URWP01000341.1 GCA_900551645.1 uncultured Bacteroides sp. | reverse complement strand
GAGAAACCAATGATATATAACGAAAAAGAGGATGCGACATTTTGACACACCCTCATCTCTTTTATTCTTTCAACCGGCCTGAACACCTTTTATTCCACGGAAGTTTCTCCCTCGATGTACTGTTCCATAAACAAATTTTCACCATCAAATACAGCATAAGAGAATTCCGTAATCCAATCGCCCAATATCATCATACGGGCAGAACGGCTCAACATTAAATCAAGCATAATGTGTCGATGGCCAAAAATAAAATAGTTGATGCTAGGATGCTTCTTCAAATATTCTTTTGTGAAACAAACCAAAGGTTCCTTGTCTTCACCCATATACTCCGGTTCACGCCCGTCTTTCCGTTTCAACCTGCTGTGTTTAGCCCATTCCAAGCCCAATTCTACACTCCATCGCGGATGAAGAGCAGAAAACAGACACTGTAGAGTCCGACTATGAAACATAGCCCTAAGAAACTTGAATTTACGATCATCATCACCTAACCCATCACCATGAGCCAGGAAAAATTCTTTTCCATAAATTTCGCAAGTAAGCGGTTCCCGATGAATAATGACTCCACACTCCTTTTCCAAATAATCGCCACACCAGATATCATGGTTTCCGATAAAAAAATGTACTTCCACCCCCAAGTCAGTCAACTCCGAAAGTTTGCCCAAGAAACGGGTATATCCTTTGGGAACCACCAACTTGAACTCATACCAGAAATCAAACATATCTCCCAACAGATACACTGCCGAAGCATGATACTTGATACTATCCAGGAAATTCACCAACCTACGTTCCTGTGTACGTCTGTGCGGAATGGCCCGGGAGCCCAAATGAGCATCCGACAGGAAATAGACATTCTTCATCGTTCCTTCCATAAGCCTTACTATTATAAAAAGCCTAACTCCAGTTTGGCTTCCTCAGTCATCATATCTTTATCCCATTCCGGTTCAAACACCAGATTTACTTGTGCCGAAGTAACTCCCTCTACTGATTCCACTTTCTGACGGACATCTTCCATAATAAAATCAGCGGCAGGGCAATTGGGAGCAGTCAAAGTCATATCAATTACCAGTTCACCATCATCTGCCAGATCAATCTTATAGATCAATCCCAAATCATATACATTCACTGGAATCTCCGGGTCATATACTGTTTTAAGCATATCAATGATGCCTTCTTCTATTTTCAGTTTCACATCGTTGTCCATAAATCGAACTATTTTTTAATTACTCTGCAAATGTAATAAAAAAAGGCAGATAACAAAAGAAGGGTTCAGAGTCTTCCCTCATCGGCATAACTGTAATACTTACCATCAGAAATGACTACATGGTCCAGCAAACGGATATTCATCACCTTGGCAGACTGAAACAGCGTTTGAGTAAGCCTGTCATCATCTACACTTGGCTGCACATTACCAGAGGGATGATTATGTGTAAGCACCAACGAAGTAGCACGTTTCAACAGAGCCTCCCGCAAAATACAACGGATATCCACTTGAGTAGAAGCCCATCCTCCCTGACTGATTTTCACAGATTCAATAACTTTCGAAGCCTGATTAAGCAACAGAATCCAGCACTCCTCAACTGCAAGATCACACATCAACGGATGAAAAAAAGCATAAATATCTTTCGAACAACGTATCTGCTTCCGCTCGGATGGTTCTTCGTTCTTGCGCCTTCTTCCCAACTCGGAAGCAGCCAGAATGGTAATTGCCTTGGCAGGACCAATACCTTTGTATTGGCATAACTCTCCAACAGTCCGTTTGCCAAGTTCTCCCAAGCGATTGCCACAATCCTCCAATACCTTCCGCATCAGTTCAACAGCCGAAGCTTCCGCACTTCCAGACCCTATCAGAATAGCCAGGAGTTCAGCATTACTCAACACAGATGCTCCATGAAGCAGCATTTTCTCACGCGGACGGTCTTCTTCCGCCCATTGATTGATTGCCAGTTTCTTTGCCATGTTACGTACAGCAAGCAGGAATCCGATTTGCCTACTGACCGAACTCCGACCTATTTATAAAAATTCTTTTCAAAAGCGGAAAATTCATCTTTTCCCAGTACACAGCGTTTCCACCAGGCACGTAGAAAGCCTGTACCGTAACCTGTCAATTGAATAAACGCTGCCGCGACCGAAATTATCCCGATTTTCAGACTCTTATTCTGAACCGTAGCATCCAGGAAAATGATTATCGCAAAGGCAACCAACAATAACAAGCTCCAGGGGTAGACCAACGAAGCCAATAGAACCAGCACTACACCGACAGTAAACGCAGCCGGAAGCACATGTACCAACTTCAACGACTCGGGATATTTCTTATAAAGATTAATACGGGCAATTCCCGAATTATGCACTTGCTTAAAGAATTTCTTTAAATCTGTCCGACGCTTATGCCAAACCCAAGCCTCCGGAAACAGCCGACACCGATACCCCCCCTTGAAAATACGGATGCTGAAATCAATATCCTCGCC
>URWP01000340.1 GCA_900551645.1 uncultured Bacteroides sp. | reverse complement strand
GAATTGAATGCTTCGGCAGCCAGTACACTGCCGATAGCAAAAGTGACCGCTATCCATTCCGTTGCTGAAAGCCCAGTCAGGCAACCGGCTACGATAACACATATTGCAGCAAAGGAATGAATCCAGGCATTGTGCTCATAGCGTATAAGTAGTCTGATACCGTGCCACGCGTATCGAAAACTCTTCAGACGTTTTTCTAGGGTAAAACCGCTATTTTTCATAATCAGATATGTAATGTAACTTCCACTGGGCAGTGATCGGAACCGAAGATTTCCGTATGGATGCGTGCTCCTTCCAGTTGAGGTTTCAATCGTTCTGAAGCGAGAAAATAATCGATACGCCACCCGGCATTTTTTTCGCGCGCCTTGAAACGGTATGACCACCAGGAATAGATACCTTCTTGTGTAGGGTAGAAGTGACGGAATGTGTCTACAAAACCGGCATCCAGCAGTTGTTGGAATTTGTTACGTTCCTGGTCAGTAAAACCAGTATTCATTCGGTTGGTCTTTGGATTCTTCAGGTCAATTTCCTGATGGGCAACATTCAAGTCACCGCATACCAGTACAGGCTTTTTCTTATCCAACTCCTGCAGATAACTGCGGAAGTCGTCGTCCCATGTCATACGGTAGTCCAACCGCTTTAATCCGTCTTGTGAGTTAGGGGTATAGACAGTTACCAGATAGAATTGTTCCATTTCTAAGGTGATGACTCGTCCTTCGTGGTCATGTTCATCAATTCCCAGTCCATATGTTACGGCCAGTGGTTGGTGGCGGGTAAAGATAGCAGTGCCCGAATAACCTTTTTTTTCTGCATAGTTCCAATAGGAGGTATAGCCGTCGAATGTCAAATTCAGTTGACCTTCTTGCATCTTTGTTTCCTGCAGGCAGAAAAAATCAGCATCGAGTGACAGAAAAGCGTCGCGGAAACCTTTGTCGCAGCAGGCGCGCAGTCCGTTCACGTTCCAAGATATCAGTTTCATGTACAATAATTAGTTTTAGTGGATGTTATTTTTTCAAGTCGAACAGGTAGGTCACACGTCCTGCGATGTAAGAGTGTCCGGAACGTTCGAAATAATCTTTTTTTGAGTTGTTGTAGAAATCAGCCAAACCATAATAGTAGCGTGCTTCTATCAGAAAGTGTCCGATTCCTGTGCGGATTTCTACACCTCCTCCGCCTACGATACCATAGTCGAGTTTTTTGTCAGCCATTTTTCCGTATTGTTCACCGGTTCGTTCGGAAGACCAGTTAAAAGTTTCTTTCTCATTAAGTAGATAGCCAAACTGCGGTCCCAGATTGACGATGAAACGCAGGCCGTTTCCTGTGTCTTTACCAAAGGCTAGGTGTGCGAGAATCGGAAGTTCCAGGTAGTTCATGGCCCGGTGGTAAGTATCTCCTGTCTCGTCTTCGTAAACTTCTTTCCATCCAAGCTGGGAGTAGTTCAGTTCCATTTGAATGCCACAAATCATGCTGAAATATTTTTCAGAGATGTAACGGGCTGTTAATCCGAAGGATGGACCAATCTGTTTCCCTTCTCTGATACGGGGCATAAAACTTACGGAACTGATGTTGACACCGCCATTGATGCCGACAGAAAAGTTATGGCGTTCATCCTGTAATTGAGCCTTGACAGGGAGTACAGTCATACAGAGACATAGTGTCAATCCTAAAAAGAGGCATTTTTTCATTATTCAAAATCCATTTTTATCAGTTCATAATCTTTGGTGAAGTGAACGAAGAACACTTTCTGGTTGATGAATCCGCCCCAGTTGTTTACTCGCTGGAACTTGAATCCGGTCTGTATTGGAGTAACTGATATCCGGTCGAGGTTGTCTTCTAGTTTATTGCCTTGCTGAGCCAGTCCTTTCAGGAAGAAATAGGCAGTATCATATCCTAACATGCCATATTTGGGATAAGAGTTAGCCATTTCTTTTCCATACCAGTTACGGTAATTCTTGCTGAACTGTACGGCAGCAGGGAACAGATTGTTGGTATAGAATGAAGAATAAAAATAGGTATCCAGCTCGTAGAAGTTGGAGAGATATTCCTGTGTATAGGTCTGCCATTCTGGATAACCGAACAGATGCATCTGAATATTAGGATGACTGCGGCGTACCTGTAATAAGGTCGGGAAAATCTGAGCCAAAGCAGAGTTCTTTCCCGATACCGGAATAAAGATACTTTCGGAAAGGGTATCCATGGCTGCTATCAGTTTCTCGGGTGGCGTCTGGGTGTTGATGTTTACCTGGCTGTAGGTGAAACGGTTGTCTTTCAGCTCCTTTTTCAATCCACTGATAAATTCATTCTTATCCTTGTCGCCGTTATTCGTATCGAGGAAAATGACATTCATTCCTTTGAATTTACGGATGAAATGTTCATAAGCTTCGGAATACAGATAAGACTGAGGGGTGTTGACCTGATAAATGTTCGGATTATTGAATACCTGATCTACTTTATTGGCAAACGGGACAACCAGTCGGATATTGTTT
>URWP01000339.1 GCA_900551645.1 uncultured Bacteroides sp. | reverse complement strand
CCAGACGTCCGGTAGAAGAAACTTCAGGATGTACGGCTTCCGTTCCATGAATCAGTCCTTTGTATAATGTTTCCACATCTTCCACACGTACTCCTTTCAGATAAGCATCGACCAAGATAGAAGTTGAATTATTGACGCCCATGCAACCACGATGACCGGGGCTGGCCCATTCGGGGAAGAAACCGCTTTCCTTATAAGTATTAACCAAACCTTCCTGTATCTCCTTATTTACCGAAGGATACATCAGGTTCAAGAAAGGGAACAAGCAACGGAATGTACCCCAGAAACCTGTATCCGTATACATATATCCCGGCAGCGTTTCGCCATTGTAAGGACTGTAATGAACAGGTTGTCCGTTGGCATCCAGTTCATAGAATTTACGCGGAAACAACAAGGAACGGTACAAGCAGGAATAGAAAGTGCGGTATTGATCCAATGTTCCACCTTCCACCTCTACTTTACCTAAGGCCTCATTCCAAGCCTCTTTACCTTTCTGTACCAATACTTCAAAACTGTCACCACCCAATTCCTTCAGGTTCCGAATTGCTTGTTCAGGACTGATGAATGAAGAGGCCACACGGGCATGAACTACTTCACCTTTCTTTGTCTTGAAACCGATAACGGCTCCGGTATGGAAATCAGTCTGCTCCAGTTTACCTTCTTTCAAGGTTACAGGAACACTGCCATCCGGTTTTTCAGGCTGTACATCATTAGAGAACGTAGCCTCATAAGTAAACGGCTTATCAAACTCAATAACGAAATAATTCTTAAAGTTGGCAGGAACACCACCACTGTTACGGGTAGTATAGCCCACGATTTTGTTTTCTCCGGGAATCACCTTGACAGACGAACCACGATCAAAAGCATCCACCACTACATATGAATCATTCTCAGGAAAAGTGAAACGGAACATTACGGCACGCTCCGTAGGAACCATTTCGGTTACGACATCATGTTCTGCCAAATAAACCTTATAATAATAAGGTTTTGCAATTTCAGCTTTATGAGAGAACCAGCTTGCACGCTTGTCCTCTTCAAATTCCGGTTTTCCTGTTACGGGCATGATGGAAAATTGACCATAGTCATTAATCCACGGACTGGGCTGATGGGTTTGTTTGAAACCACGGATTTTATTAGCCGTATAAACATACTGCCATCCGTCCCCCATCTTTCCTGTCTGGGGAGTCCAGAAATTCATACCCCACGGGCGGGATATGGCAGGATAAGTATTTCCTGTAGAGAGTTCAAAGGAAGACTGTGTACCTACCAACGGACTCACATAGTCTGCATAATCCTTTGCCTGTACAAACAGCGTGACACACAGCGCTACAACTGATAGAAATAGTTTTTTCATGATATTGCTATTTGGGTTAAGTTATACTTTTAATTCTTCACCTGTTTTCCCCATTCCGTCGGTACGGGACTCATGGTAATCTCCATCGTTCCTCCACGTACCAGATCATCATGGGTAAAGAAAGGAACATCCAGCGGTTTTCCGTTCAACAAAACCGACTCAATATACTTATTGGTCTTCGAATTATTGTGGGTACGGATAACGAAAGTCTTGCGGTCGGGCAAATTAATCGTCACCTCCTCAAACAACGGACGTCCGATAGAATAAACCGGCTTACCGGGACATACCTGATAGAAGCCCATGGAATTCAAAATATACCAGGCAGACATCTGACCGCAATCTTCATTACCCGACAAGCCGTCAGGAGCATTGAAATACTGGTTATACAGCACACTGTCAACCAATTCCTGAGTACGCCATGGACGGTTTACATAGTTATACATATGAGTAATGTGATGACTAGGCTCATTACCATGCGCATACTGGCCTATCAGTCCTGTGATATCAGCAGAGGTAGCCTCCCCTTCCAACTGGGAAGAAACCGTAAACAAGGAGTCCAGCTTTCCTACGAAAGCATCCTCCCCACCCATCAAATTCACCAGTCCCGGGATATCATGCGGAACAAACCAAGTCCATTGCCATGCAGTACCCTCGCAATAATCATCATTACGGTGATTGGAAGAACGGGGATTGAACGGAGTACGCCATTCACCTTTACTATCCAATCCACGCATGAAACGGGTGGCAGGATCAAAATAAAATTCGTAAGCATCTGCAAAACGGGCATACTTCTCCTTGGTTTCAGTATCTCCCAAGCTGTCTGCCAGCACGGAGATACACCAGTCATCATACGCATACTCCAATGCTTTCGCTACCGATTCATTCTCACGGTCACATGGAATATAGCCAAGAGTATTCTTATAATAACGTGCTTTGGGCATAACATATGGAATCAGCCAATCGGGAGCTACAATACCGGTAGTGTCATATTCCGCTGCACGCAGACATGCCTTGTAAGCTTCCTGCACATCAAAATCGCGGTATCCCTTCACATAAGAATCGGTTACCAACGAAGCCGCATGATATCCCACCATAGTTCCGGTATAATTGGACACACAGTCCCATTTCGGAAAGATACCACCCTCCTGAT
>URWP01000338.1 GCA_900551645.1 uncultured Bacteroides sp. | reverse complement strand
CCAGAAACCATCAGCAACTGCTTCAGTGTCTGCGGAGACTGAGGCAATGCATAAAACTGCCCCGGATTCATACGTGAAGGGACCACAAAGTCACGTGCGCCTTCCGGAGTAGATCCGATAAGCATCGGAGTTTCCACTTCCAGAAAACCTTTGCTGTCCAGATAACGACGTACTTCCATAGTCATCCGATGACGGAGTTCCAAGTTCTTACGCACTGCAGTACGGCGCAAGTCCAAATAACGGTATTTCATACGCAAATCATCTCCACCATCGGTATTGTCTTCGATAGTAAACGGTGGAGTCTGCGCTGTATTCAGGATATTCAGTTCGGACACGATGATTTCAATGTCCCCGGTAGGAAGATTACTGTTCTTGCTGGAACGTTCACTTACCGTTCCCTTTACCTGGATGACAAACTCACGGCCCAAATGATTGGCACGTTCACAAAGTTCGGCGTTCACATCTGTATTGAAAACCAACTGTGTAATGCCGTAGCGGTCGCGGAGGTCGACAAATGTCATTCCACCCATCTTACGTGTACGCTGCACCCATCCGGACAACGTAACGTTTTTGCCTGCATCGGCGAGTCTCAACTCACCGCAAGTATGACTTCTGAACATATTTATTTAAATATTTTGGTTCTTTTGAATGACAAAGGTAGCACATGTTTTTGATTTATGCAATAAAATTCAAGCCTCATCAAAAAGTCAAGAAAAAAGAAACGGACAGTCTTCCTCAAAAGGCCATCCGCAAAGACCGTGCAGCCATCATTTCTCCTTCAGATTCGGCAGCAGACAAGCCACCAGACCTAACAGAGGAGTGAAAGCCACCCCCTGATAGACATACTCTATCCCATATTCATCGGCAAAATTCCCAAGTACTGCAGAAGCTATACCAGCAATACCGAAAGCAAATCCATAAAAAATTCCCGAGATCAGACCAATCTTATAAGGCAGCAATTCCTGCGCATAGACCAGAATAGCCGGGAAAGCCGACGAAAGGATAAAACCGATGAGAAAACTCAAAATGACCGTCGGTACCAATTCTACATGCGGCATCAGCAGACTGAAAGGAGCTGTACCCAGTATAGAACCCCAGATAACATATTTCCGTCCGATACGGTCACCAATTGGACCTCCCAACAAGGTCCCAGCAGCCGTTGCAAACAGGAAGATAAACAGGTAGAACTGCGAATCCTGTACCGACACTCCGAATTTATGAATCAGGTAAAAAGTATAATAACTGTTCAAGCTGGCCATGTAAATGTATTTCGAGAATATCAGGACAATAATAACTCCGATGATAAAGACCGTCTTCGGAACCGAATAAGGCATTTCATGCCGTAACCCTTCCCCACGCTGACGACGGCGTTCATCCCACTCTTTCAGACGTGCCCGGTACCAACGGCATACCGGAAGCATGATACACATCCCTACCAGGGCCAACAGGGCAATCAACCCGACATTCTGCCGCCCGTAAGGAGCGATGACCAAAGCCGCCAACAGCGGTCCGAAAGAGCCACCCAAATTCCCGCCTACCTGAAACAGTGACTGCGCCAACCCTCGTCTGCCTCCTGAAGCCAAAGCCGTGAGTCGTGCTGCCTCCGGATGGAAAATGGATGAGCCGATACCTACCAGTGCCACCGACATTAACACCAACCAGAACTGATGCACAAAAGCCAACAGCATCAGTCCCGTAAATGTAAAGCCCATTCCCATAGGTAGTGACCAGGGCTTTTGATGACGGTCCATCACCATACCCATAACCGGTTGGAACACCGAAGCCGAAATCTGATACACCATAGTAATCAGTCCCACTTGGGCAAAACTCAAAGCCAACTCACTCTTCACCAAGGGATATACTGCCATGATGACAGATTGCAGCATATCATTGGTACAATGCGATAAACTCAAAGCAAATAAAATACCGAGAGCAAAACTCCCGGTATTCTTCTTATCTGATACTGTTTCATTCATCGTTTCAACAGGCCGATTTTCAAATTCAACTTCAAGTAATAGACTCCGTTCTCCCGTTCCAGAAAACCATATTTGTCCTTTTCCGTGGAACCTTTCTCCAAGCGGGTATTCTGAAACAGAAACTCGGCAAAGGTCTGACGGTAAGCGCGTTGATAACACAAAACTTTGCCGTCGGCTGTCACAAACAGAAACCCGGAAATAGCAGAATCTTTTCCGTTATACAGCTTGGCCGGACGCATGCCACCGGCCAATGCCAGCAGGAATTCCTTTATCTTATATTCATAGAAACCATGTTTGGATATCAGTTCATCCTTGATTTTAAGCGGATTCAGTTTCTTGATTTCTTCTGTCAACTCAGAGACCTTGGTGATACCGTCCAACCACATCAAACGCGTCATTTCACCCAACAGACGTCCCATGTGCAAATCTATCATTGATAAGTTACTCCGGAAAATCTTATCAGCCACATCGCTATATTTCAGGACTCCCCCCAGACGTTCTATCATCAGCATCCGGCTAATTACATCGTCCTCGGCACCTTCCGCATTGATTTT
>URWP01000337.1 GCA_900551645.1 uncultured Bacteroides sp. | reverse complement strand
GGTCCGGAGCATATCCCTGGCCTATCAGCACGTCCTGCATTTCCAGTTCCGCCTGTTTCAAGGAGTTCTCCGCCTGTTCCAGCTTGTTTCTGAGGGTAAAAAGATCCAGTTCGGCCAACTTCTGCTCCCGCTTCACCCGGTCTCCGTTCTTCACATAGACGTGTGCCACAGGTTCCGATGTTATCCGGAAACTCAAGTCGGCCTGCTGTCGTGCCTCCACTTTTCCGTTACTGACCAGTTCATGACTGAAAGTTGTCTTCTTCAGCGTCATGACGGTCACCTCGTTCTGTTGCGCAGGCAGTACCGTTTCCACTCCCTCCTTGTCAGTCCCTTCGTTTTTGTCGCCACTACAGGCAGCCAACAGCCCTGCGGCAAACAGCGCCAACGGGTATCTGTAGATTCGTTTTCTCATAGTATCTGTTGTTTGATGAATATTCGTTTTTCTAATCGTTGTCTGTATTCTTCATTTTCCCTGATGTGCCAGTCTGTTCTGGCTTTCGGTTCTCCCAAAAACGAAAGACAAACAAAACTACGAAATTTTCGCAATAAATACAATAAAACCGTTTTATTTTCTTGCTTATGAATTATATCCATGTCATCTTCACCAGGTCAATAATCTCTCCTACTTTCTTTTCTGATGTAAACGATGTCAATGGATTCTAATCTGATACACTAAAATTTTATTCTACAAACAAAAATTCTGGATTATTTAGAATGATGAAAAAACAATTTGATAGACTATTCCGCAGATGGAAACAGAAATACCATTTTGTCATTTTGATAAAACTAATGGCCGAGAATCGCTTGATTCCATACTCTCCTAAATCACATCGATTAAACGCGATTCTCAGAGGTTCTCAAATTATCAAAAAGGCAAAAATAACACAACATAAAAGACTATTTATCACAAAATCTTATCACTTCATATCTTTATTCAGTCAAAAGAAGCAAAAAGTAGCTTCCTGTCAAACAAAATTGTTGTCAGCATCATACCAAACAGCTTCCTTCAAGGTTCGAAAAAGCGATTTCAGGTGCATTTTTGAAGATGTCTGGACATCTTTACCCACTTTCCTAGGAGTTTTCATCATTTTCTCTGGAAGAAAAAATTTTTCTTCCGCATGTTTTCTGATATTTCCTGGAACTATCCGAACGGCCAATTCGGTATAAAAACTAGTATTTCCGTATATATATGCAAAAACCGCAATATATTCCATGCCAGATTAAAGAATTACGTCAATGCTACGGTCAGCAGTTTGGTAAAATTCAAGACATTTTCATACTAAATCAAAGGTTCTACCAACTTTTTGAATCTAGGAATCCTATCGGCTAAATACTTCCATAAGAATATTTCCCAACGGAATCAAGCAGAACACTTTTAAACGTGTCAGATTAGGAATTGCGCCGAATAAATCCTATCTTTGCCTATACGAAACGTAATAAAAAGAATCGGCCATGAACAGACTCTATCCGGTAGGGATACAGAATTTCGAAGATTTACGCAGCGGAGGTTATATCTACGTAGACAAGACATCGCTTCTCTATAACCTAGTGAAAACAGGCAAATATTATTTTCTGAGCCGCCCCCGACGGTTCGGAAAGAGTCTGATGATTTCTACTCTAGAGGCTTATTTTACCGGGAAACGTGAGCTGTTCAAAGGACTCGATATGGAACGGCTGGAAAAGGACTGGACAGTTTATCCCGTGCTGCACATGGACCTGAATACACGGAATTATTATGATTATGAATCCTTGGTAGGTATCTTGAGTCAGAACCTGGAAGAATGGGAAAAGCTGTATGGCGACGAGAAGAAGGACAGAGTTCCCGAAGAACGTTTCATGTATGTCATCAAGCGGGCCTGTGAAAAGACAGGACATAAGGTGGTCATCCTGATTGACGAATACGACAAGCCCATCCTTCAAACCATCTCCAAACCCGAATTACAGACCGAATATCGGAATACCCTGAAAGCGTTCTATGGTGCCCTCAAGTCGTGCGACGGCTACATACGATTTGCCATGCTCACCGGAGTGACGAAGTTCAGCAAGGTAAGTGTGTTCAGCGCCCTGAACAACTTGATGGACATTTCCATGGACAGACGGTATGCGGAACTTTGCGGAATAAGCGATGCGGAACTACACAAGTATTTTGAAGAGGACATACACGCACTGGCAGATGAGCTCGGTACAGATTATGCCCATGCCTGCGAACTGCTGAAAGTGAACTACGACGGCTATCATTTCTGCTACAAGTCAACTGGAATGTACAATCCCTTCAGCCTGCTCAACACCTTTGCCAAGAGACAGATAGGCAGCTACTGGTTCGAGACGGGGACACCCACCTACTTGGTGGAACTCATGAAACTGCACCACTACAACGTGGAGGAAATAGAGCACATCGTCACCAGCGGGCCCGTACTGGACTCCATCGACGCGGCTTCCACAGACCCCGTACCTGTCATCTACCAGAGCGGCTACCTCACCATCAAGGACTACAACGCCGAATTCGAGAACTATACACTCGGATTTCCCAACCGCGAAGTGGAACAGGGCTTTTTCCGCTTCCTGCTCCCCCACTA
>URWP01000336.1 GCA_900551645.1 uncultured Bacteroides sp. | reverse complement strand
GAACAGGCTGGACGTCAGAAACAGCTTTCACAAGCCGGACTCTGGTACGCCACCGCCTCTGAAGAAGAACTGATAAAGCTGATGCAAGAAGAACCGGGACTGTTACGTGACTGGGACGAAAAATACGGCGACCGCATGCAGAAGATTGTCTTTATCGGCCAGCATCTGGACAAGGAACAGTTGACCCGTGACCTGGATGCTTGTCTGGAATAGTATTCTTTTAAGTATCAACCGTTTCAAACGTATTGAACATGTCTATATTCCGAGTAATACTCTCCATTATCTTTCCGCCGTTGGCGGTCATCGACAAAGGCTGCGGTTCTGTACTGATAGTCCTGATCCTGACCCTCTGCGGCTGGATTCCCGGTGTCATCGCCGCCTTGATTATCCTGAATAATCCAAACAGATAGTTTTATTCTTGGGCTTAAAAATTCTTGAGTCTGTTGATGTATAATCAAAATACATACACCAACAGACTCAAACACCCGAATATCCAGACGTTATATATCCGGGTGAGTAGCTTTCTACAACCAAGCCAAATATGTCTTGCCAACTCGTCAACTTATCAACTTGTCAACTCGTCCGCTAACAAACTTATAAACTATTTAAATCCCGGCTCCGGCAAGTGCATACCCGCCATCACGAACTGATTCTCGTCCGCTTCCTGCAAATATTTCTTGCGTGCCTGGATGGCAGCCTCCTTATCCATATCGTAGGTAGCACAGATTTCCGGATGTGGAATCTGCAAGGCAGCACCGTGAATCAGGTCACCGATGATTAGCAATGTTCCTATCTGGTAAACCGTATGTCCGGGCGTATGTCCGGAAGCATCACAAGTCATGACATCACCCGGTAATTTCTCGCCGAACTCAAACAGATGCAACCTGTCCTTATAGGCCTCCATAGTCTTTACCACCTGAGCTTTCCTGTCATCCGGCATTTTCATCCAACTCTCATATTCTTTCCTGGAGGCATAGACCTCGGCATTCGGGAAGACCACACTGTCCCCCTGCATCATACCTCCGATGTGGTCGCCATGAAAATGGGTGAGATACAGGTAACGGATATCTTCTGGAGCGATACCCAACTGTTTCAGGCGTTCGGGCAACTGACTGTCCTTGGCTCCCAAACCAGTATCAAAAAGAATCTGAATACTGTCAGTCTCTACCAGAAAGACACTGACCGACGAAGGGATTCCGGCTTGCAAAGACAAGTTTTTTATCAACTCCTGTGGAGCATCAGGAAACAGGGAAACAGGCATCAGCTTGTCCTCGGCATTGTCCTGTATCCAGGTAACATTCACATCGCCCACCTGAAGCGTTTTCAGTCCATCGACTGCTTTCACTTCACTTGCATCAAGGGTTTCAACAGCCTGTTTCTTAGTTCCTCCGGAACAACCGGTACACAGGAATGCACAGAGTGTCAGTCCCAACAGGCTTTGTTCTACAAGTCTTTTCATACTAATCAGATTTAATGAGGATATACCTTCCCGTCCGGAAGATAATTACAAAGTTAGAATTTCTTTGTAAAAAACCATCCTTTCTATCCGTTTTTTTACCGACAGGCCCTCAGAGGTCAATTGTCACCATACCTCCGTAAGGCGAAATAGCATCGAATCCTTGTTCCGGCCGAATCATTCCGGCATACACCTGAGCACTGATGAGCACACCCCCATGCGCAAAAATCAGCACCCGTTCATAGGGTTTCTCTTTCAATTCAGAAAGGAAAGAAGATACCCGACGCAACAAGTCCATAAACGATTCTCCCCCTGTAGCCGGCACGTGCAGATAGTCATCGTACCACTCACGCAAGCGAGGGTCGGAAATATCGTCATAACGTTTCATCTCCCATTTTCCACAATTGATTTCCTTCAACCGGTCATCACGTTCGGCACCGGGATAACCGCAGAAAGCGGCCAGACGGGTACAACGGGACAACGGACTGGTGTAGACCTTATCGAACTGCAGATTTTCAATACGGGATTTACATACAGCCGCCTCTTCTTCGAAAGTGGCTTTCAAGGGTACATCGGTCTGCCCGTAACAAGTTCCGGGCAACACATCTACCGAGGTATGTCTGATGAGATATACTTTCATTCTTTTATCCATTAAAATGTGTAACAATCGCTGCTCCCATCCAGGCGGAAAGTTCGGCCAATAGGAACAAGGCACCACAACAGTCGCCGGTATATCCGCCCAACCGGGAACGGAACAGATAAATCAACAGAAAAAAAACAATGACCGGCCCGATAAGCATCCACCAATAAGATAAAGGTAAAAACACTAGTGGAAGCAGACCACCCAAAGCCGACATCAGCATTTCTTTCCAGGTAAACCGGTCGTAAACCACTTTGGCCTTACTCTCGGATTCTTTCCGGGCATAGGGAAGTTCACGGAGTATGTGGCTACCCACATACTTGGCAAACGGGTCGGCACACCCAAGAACCACCGGAAGCATCTGAACCGGCAAGGTCAACAACAGACTGACGCCCAACAGGTAATACATAATCAGCCCGATAACTCCATAACTTCCGATAAAGGAATCCTTCATGATACGGAGTGTACTCTCCCGGTCATATCCGCCCCCGAAACCGTCGAAGAAATCGGCCAGTCCATCTTCGTG
>URWP01000335.1 GCA_900551645.1 uncultured Bacteroides sp. | reverse complement strand
AGTCATTCCAGCCACTCACCTGCTGACCAAGAAAGACATCGTTTACCGTTGTAACGCCGCCGACATCAAGATGATTGTCTGTGCCGGCGAAAGCGTCATCACCGATCACATCACAGCTGCTATGCCAGAATCTCCCAGTGTACAACGTCTGGTAAGCGTAGGCCCGGAAATACCGGAAGGCTTCGAAGATTTCCATCAAGGTATAGAAAATGCCGCTCCGTTTGTCAAACCCGAACACCCTAACAGCAACGATGATATTTCACTGATGTATTTCACCAGTGGTACAACAGGAGAACCCAAGATGGTGGCACACGACTTTACTTACCCGTTGGGACACATCGTAACCGGATATATCTGGCATAACCTGAAGCCAGACAGCCTGCATCTGACCATTGCCGATACCGGTTGGGGAAAAGCCGTATGGGGAAAACTTTATGGCCAATGGATAGCCGGAGCCAATGTATTTGTCTACGACCACGAGAAATTCACTCCGGCCGACATTCTGCAAAAGATACAGGATTATCATGTCACCTCACTTTGCGCGCCTCCTACCATCTTCCGTTTCCTCATCCACGAAGATCTGACAAAGTACGACCTTTCACACCTGCAATATTGCACCATAGCAGGAGAAGCACTGAACCCAGCCGTATTCGAAACGTTCAAGAAACTGACCGGAATCAAGCTGATGGAAGGTTTCGGACAGACTGAAACGACACTGACCGTAGCTACAATGCCTTGGATGGAACCCAAACCAGGCAGCATGGGGCTACCGAACCCACAGTACGATGTAGATCTCATCGACCATGATGGCCGTTCAGTAGAAGCCGGTGAACAGGGACAGATCGTTATCCGTACAGATAAGGGAAAACCACTCGGACTCTTCAAAGAATACTATCGGGATGCAGAACGTACACGCGAAGCATGGCATGACGGCATCTATTATACCGGTGATGTAGCCTGGAAAGACGAAGACGGATACCTCTGGTTTGTAGGACGTGCCGACGATGTCATCAAGAGTTCAGGTTACCGTATCGGCCCGTTCGAAGTAGAAAGTGCATTGATGACACATCCGGCTGTAGTAGAATGTGCTATTACCGGTGTACCGGATGAAATCCGTGGACAAGTAGTAAAAGCCACCATCGTACTATCGAAAGACTACAAGGATAAAGCAGGAGACGCTCTCATCAAAGAACTTCAGAACCACGTAAAGAAAGTGACCGCTCCTTACAAATATCCTCGTGTCATTGAGTTCGTAGACGAACTTCCGAAAACCATCAGCGGCAAGATACGCCGGGTCGAAATCCGGAAGAATGATGAAAAATAACCCGACACATATTCGCATACAAGGGCTGCCTCACTTCTGACTGAGACAGCCCTTTATTTTCTGAAGAAGCGGAAATCCAGACATTGCCGTTCTTATTCTACCATTGCTATAAAAGCCAACTAACTACAGCTACAACAACAGTTTCTTTCAGGCATTCCATCAGATTCAGGATATTTAGACTATATTTGCAGTGTCAATGAATAATATCCATGAGAAAAAAATACATTTTCCTTATCGTAGGTATCATTCTTGTAGTCATTGCAACAGGAATTACCGGAATAATAACCGTAATGAACCATCCGTTCAGAATTGAAAAGAACACCTACCTCTATATAGATGCCGATGACAATACCGATTCAATCTGTCATAAGCTGACAACCCAATTACAGGCGTCGAGTCTGAAAGGATTCAAGCTTCTGACAACAGTAGGAGGACTGGATCCGATTCATCCGGGAGCCTATCGGTTCAGTCAATCGGACAATTGCCTGACTGTCTACAGGCGTTTGAAATCAGGAGCCCAAACTCCCGTCAACCTGACATTGCCAAGCGTACGCACTGTAGGAAAACTGTTGAAAACTGTATCTCATCAGCTGATGACAGACTCCTCCAACCTGGCCCGGCTATTGATGGACAGCACATATTGTGCCCAGATAGGTTACAGCACAGAAACACTCCCCTGCCTGTTTATTCCGAATACTTACGAAGTCTATTGGACCATGACACCAGAAGCATTCGTCAAACGGATGCAAAAGGAACACGACCGTTTCTGGAATGAAGAACGGAAAGCCAAGGCACAAAGTATCGGTCTGACTCCAGAAGAAGTAGCTACCCTTGCCTCTATTGTAGAAGAAGAAACAGCCAACAACGCCGAAAAGCCGATGGTAGCCGGTCTTTACATAAACCGCCTGCATGCCGACATGCCGCTACAGGCAGACCCAACCGTAAAATTCGCCTTACAGGATTTCGGACTACGACGTATCCTTCATACACACCTGGAAACAGACAGTCCTTACAATACCTATAAACATACCGGACTGCCTCCAGGACCTATCCGCATTCCATCTATCCAAGGTATAGAGAGCGTACTGAACTACACCCGTCATAATTATCTCTACATGTGTGCCAAAGAAGACTTCTCAGGCACTCATAATTTTGCAGCTACTTTCTCGCAACATTTGGCCAATGCCAGAAAATATCAGCAGGAACTGAACAGAAGAAAAATCAAATAAAGAATTCCTGATACCTTCAAAAACATCCGTTCGTTTTACTTCAAACGGACATTTTCTGTAAAGCAGAGACGCCG
>URWP01000334.1 GCA_900551645.1 uncultured Bacteroides sp. | reverse complement strand
ACGAGGAACTGTTCCTGCCCGATGAAGACAAGGAGATGATAACCAAGTTCATCGTTGAAAACTTTCCGAACGGTTACACCATGTCGGTGGATTGGGAGTCATACAACGAATTCGACACCAATCCGGCATTCGGAAAGGCGTGCAAGACTTATAAGGTAACTTTCTGTATCCTATAAAAACATTGACATGAAGAAGATAACATTAAGCGAATACAATTCCATATCTGAAGCCTATCGCGGGGTATGGACTACCGAGCGTTGGGATATACCCGACTGGGCGGAAATGCGTAAAAAACACATCGGCAAACGCACCATGATGGTATATGATAATGGTACTTGCCTGCTGGTCGAAGGGCTGGGTTTTGAAATCGTGGATGACAGTTCATGGAAAAAGCCGGATGAGGTCAGAAAGGAAATCGGAAGCCATTATCTTAAATTCTATACAGAAAAAGGATGTGAACCTCATTACGCGGATTGCGTGATACGGTGGAACGATACGTTGGAAACGGAAGAGGCAAGAATTGCTTTGGCTATGGATGCCGATACGGAAAAGGAAGATGAAATATTTTTCTACTGCGACAGCCTGAATGATATGAAATCCATGGCGGACAAAGGCAGGGAAGATTTCACCATAGCAGAGTGTATCGGTTTCGGAACATACGAAGAACTATTATAAATCCAATTAAATCATGTTATGAAAATCAGATGTCAGGAACACTACGATAAGGTAGTGGAGTACGCCAAAAGTATCGGCGACACAACATTTCAGAATTGCATTGAACGCCTCAAACAATGGGAGAAGAACTCAAACGGCAGGTATGAAATTGAACTCTACCGGGATTTCGCCCCACATTCATTCGGTTTTGCGGAAGTGGCCGCTAACGGAAGCAGCGGTATTGTCGGAGGATTGCTTTACCATGGAAAACCGGACCAGTCTTATGCGGTTACACTGACTCCCATACACGGCTGGAGTATACATACTTGAACTTGTATATCTCTAAAAGGAATCCTGGATTATAAAAATGATGCGTAGGTCATCTTGTATAGAGACCTACGCACCATTTTTAGCACACCATTTTGCCCATATTGTAATTATTTACAATAGCCCCATTTCTGTATCTTTAAGGAAGTCAATCACATTCATGATTGATATGCCATCAGTATTCACATAAGAAGGGGTTAAGCCTCCAACTATGACTATTTTAGGGAATCCATCATTGATATGACGAAGTGAATTTGTTTCCTGATCAATTTTCTCAGGAGTAGGCATATCAAGTGCTGATTGTATATACATACGTTTGTTCCCACTGTTACAAATAAAATCCACTTCCAATAGTTTTCGTATTTTCTTTCCTTCGGCATTTGTTGTTCTCACCTCCACTTGCCCGACATCAACAGAATACCCTCTGATACGCAGTTCATTATATATAATATTTTCCATAAGGTGGCCACCGTCAATCTGACGATAATTCAGACGGGCATTGCGCAATCCTACATCTTCAAAATAGTATTTTGAAGGTGTATTGATGTAATGCTTACCTTTAATGTCATACCGAATGGCTTTTTCCACCATAAACGCATCTTGTAACATCCCGAGATAACTCTGTATGGTTGTATCTGAGATACTATGACCTTTCACAGATTTGAATGTATTTTCAAGGTTTGTCGGATTTGTCAGGCAACCGATATTAGAAGCTATAATGTCTATAAGTTCGTTCAAATCATCATCATTCCTAATATTATACCGTTCTTTTATATCGCGTATATAAGTACCCTGAAACAATGATTTAAGATAGTTTTCTTTCTTCTTTTTGTCAGAAAAAGACACAATCTGCGGCATTCCTCCATAAATCATATAGTCTTGCAGAGCGTTAAGTTCGCTTGCGTACTGTCCTGTCTTGAGAAATTCCGAAAAACTTAAAGGATGTACTCTGATTTCATATCCTCGACCACGAAATTCGGTTTTTACATCACTGGATAGCATTCGACTATTACTACCGGTCACATATACATCTGCATTTTTAATTTTCAGATAGCTATTGAGTACATCTTCAAATTCTGGAACAAGTTGAATCTCATCCAATAGTATGTAGTACATATCGTTATCTACAATATGCCCGTCAATATAATCCAATAATGTGTCCGGATTCCTGAGATCTTTACTACGTCGGTTTTCCAAATCTACTTGAATAACATGATCTTCATTCACGCCATTATCAAGTAATGATTGTTTGAATAACTCAAATAGAAGGTAAGATTTTCCACAACGTCGTACACCGGTAATAATCTTAATCATTCCGTTGTGCATCACACTTTGCAGCTCTTGTAAGTATTTGTCTCTTGGTATTTTCATGTTGCAAAAGTAGTAAAAATTATCTGTAGTGCGATTATTCTATTGGAAAAAAATGGGAAAAGTACCAAATTTCTCCAATAGCAATAGCCGGGCTTATTAATGTCGCTTCCCTTACCAAGTCCCATCAAGAAGGTAACTCGGAAGGCGAATACCTGCACGTTCAAGCCTTCGGTTTTCGGGACATAAAATTCCCTGCGGTAATTTTCCGCCCGAAAAAACGCTCCGGTATTGCCGTCCGAGTTGCGGAAAGGTTTGGGACTTGGCAAGCGAAGCGACCTACGACGCA
>URWP01000333.1 GCA_900551645.1 uncultured Bacteroides sp. | reverse complement strand
AAAGCGGGTCGGCGGTAATAGACAAAGGTACCGATACCATATTCTTCCACTTCTCCTCCTTCGTGGTGGTGATGGTGATGATGATGTCCGTGTCCTTCCTCTTCTTCATGTTCATGTTCGTGCTCATGAGAATGGTGTTCCTCTTCCTCATGCTCATGATGATGGTGATGATGCGCTTCACGTTCCTCTTCTTCAGTCACCTGCTTTTCGATTTCGCGTACCCATCCGGCTGATGTAGCGGTCCGTGCAAAGTGGAAGAGGTTTGTATGGATGAGTTTGTCCAAATCTACATTGCCATAATCACATTCGATGATTTCCGCTCCCGGCTGGAGGGCTTGGATGATGCGGCGGATGCGTGCCAGTTCTTCCGGTTTCACTTCCGAAGCCTTGTTCAGCAGTACGAGGTTACAGAATTCAATCTGCTGGATGATGAGGTTTTCGATATCCTCCTCGCCGATGTCCTGACGGGTGAGGTCGTCGCCACAACCGAATTCACTTTGCAGGCGGAGTGCGTCTACTACGGTCACGATGCAATCCAGCCGGGCAGTTCCGTAACGGGTATAGGCTTCGCCCATGCTTGGAATGGAACAGATGGTCTGTGCAATCGGTTCCGGTTCGCAGATACCGCTGGCTTCGATGACGATGTAGTCGAAGCGGTTCATCTTGAGAATATCGTTCAGCTGTTCCACCAGGTCCATTTTCAACGTACAGCAGATGCATCCGTTTTGCAGGGCTACCAGGCTGTCGTCCTTTTTGCCTACGATACCTCCCTTTTGGATAAGGTCGGCGTCGATGTTCACTTCGCCGATATCATTGACGATGACTGCGAACTTGATACCCCGTTCGTTGGAAAGGATGTGGTTGACCAGTGTTGTTTTCCCGCTACCCAGATAACCGGTCAGGAGTAGTACGGGTGTTTCTTTTGTTTTCATCATATTGGAGTTTCTTTTTTTCTGTGTTTCGTTTTTTGAATCCGATGCGGACATTTTTCAATTCGTCCGCAAGAATTCTATACTGCAAATGTAGGGATGTTTTCGTGTACTGCCAAAAAACGGGTGTTGCTAAGATGTGAAAATCTGTTAATAGTATTTTAGAGCTTATGGGCATCACGGGAAAACCGTACAGACATGTATTGTCTGAATGTAGCTTTTTCAGGCTTGTGTGTCTTGTCCGGCCGTTACGCTGTAACGTTTGCATGTCTTGTATGTCTTTTCCCGGTATCATCTACGTAGTAGGTTTTTCTTTGTTGTTATATGCTTTGTTCATTTTCCTTTTCCTTATACAGTATCGCTCACACTGCGCACAGATGTCATATCCCAGCATCGCACCCAGGATGAAGTCTTCTTCGGGTGTCAGCTGGTTCAGCGGACGGGTTACCATGTGTCGGATAGCCTGGATGCATTCCGTACGGCCGAAGAACAGGTTGATGCGCGTATCGGTTACCGGCTGGATGACGAAGTCAATGTGCTGGCTCTTCAAGCGGGCTATGGCAAAGGCCTCGTATTTCCGGTTGACCGTGTAAAGCACCATACGGCGTACTCCTTTCTTGTATTCGTACACATGGTTCAGAAAGACCTTCAAATCGGCTGGGTGGATGTCGGGAGATGTTGTCATCGTACTTAAACTAATGGTTGAATAAAAGATTCGTTAAATATTGTTTTTCAATTCATTTACCCATTCTCTGATACGTCCGGAAGTCTTGTCGCTTTCGTTTACCTCGTCCAAGGCGAGTCCGACGAATGCACCGTCTACTACGGCCATGGAGTCTGAAAAAGTATAGTCATCCGTACTGACACGGTTGCCTAGAAAAACACATCCTGAGTCTTTCAGATCTTCGTACAGGATGCCCATGCCGTCGCAGAAGGTATCACAATAAGATTCTGAATCTCCACAACCGAAGAGGGCGATTGTTTTCCCGTTCAAATCCGCGTTCTTCAATACCTTGATACCGTCGTACCAGTCGTCCTGCAATTCTCCGTCTCCCCAGGTGGAGGTTCCGAGAATCAGTACATCGTAAGAAGCAATCAAGGCATCTGTCAGCTTGTCTGCACTGTACACGTCGTTGGTGGTTACTCCCAGACTTTCGGCCAACTGACTGGCCAGGCTTTCGCAGGTTCCGGTGGTGGAACCGTAAATAATTCCGATCTTTTTCATTTCCTAATTCATTTGTTGATTTATGGAGGCAAAGGTAGGGGGTGTCTTCATTCCGTGAAATACCTATTTGTAGGGGTTTTGAATTGTACAGGAATCCCTATTTATAGGGAGGGGAGAGGCTTCTTCTTTGCGTAAGGGTTGTCCATTTTTTTCAGATAAATACAGGATAGCGAATGAGGCATTCGATGGAAAACTTGTTTTTCGTTTTGAACTTTTCTTTGTTTGCGTTATCTTTGGGATACAAAACAATAAATTCTTTATTCTGCATGAAATACCCGATAGGAATCCAGAGTTTTGACCGGCTGATAGAGGACGGTTACGTCTATGTCGATAAGACAGATATGGTTTATTCCCTGGCAAAGGAGGGGGCAATTTATTTCCTGAGCCGTCCCCGTCGTTTCGGCAAGAGTCTTCTTGTGTCTACGTTAAAAAACTATTTCCTGGGTCGTAAGGAGCTTTTCAAGGGGTTGAAGATAGAGGCTTTGGAGAAGGACTGGAAGG
>URWP01000332.1 GCA_900551645.1 uncultured Bacteroides sp. | reverse complement strand
AAATACTGACTGCCTATACGGCTACGCTGCCCGGCGCGTCATTCGCCTATGGAACCGTTCTGAAAGTGGTGTTGACCACAGGCAGTGGAAGTTATGTAAGCGACCGTTTTACCATTACTGGCGACAGCGGCCTTTCCTTGACAGGCGGTAAATGGACTCCCGGCAAATTCTATACCTTGAACCTGACACTCGACAATGAGCTGCGGTTTGACGGAGTGAGCCACGATGGCTTTACAGAGACCGACAATGATATAGAGTGGTAGGAGCTGGCTGAAAATTGAGAACGCTGAATAACGAAATCCATGTAAAATTCAAGTATATGAATACAATGAGACATCTTTTCCGGGCGCTGCCGCTCGGGGTCGCCTCGTGTGACAAGGAAGATATCCCCATCAGCTACGGCGGCGATTCTTCTGAAATCACCGTTACAGGAGGAGAAACCATCTGGGCAGACTGAGATTGGTATATCAGGTCAGAACTTGAAACTCCTATACCGGGCAGGAGTATTTGTGCCCGGAAACCATTCATATTTTTATAAGCATGAAAACACATGATAATGAATGACGTTTATTTTTTCTGTAATGAAATAAGTTCCTTCCGTTTTGACGTTATAGGCCACTCCATTACAAGCGGCCAGAGTTTTGAAGGGGTGACGGAGGCCTGTAAAGATTCGGGCGGTTGGAAAATAACGGTAAAGGCCGGACGTAAAGGTTCTGGAAGTGTGGCAGGCTGGTTCAAGGACAAGGTACTCCCCGGTAAGGCTACAGCTACAAAGAATCACGGAGATTGGCCGGATGAATTGAATTTCGCGGTCGAAGGTACACTGCTGGTAGTAGCGGACGGAAAAGAGTATAAGAGTAACCAGAACTGGATAATCGCGCAAGGACATACGGCAGGAGGCTACAACAACTGGTGGCTAGGCAGCAAGGACATGGGAAACCTTGGAGAAGGCAGTGGTTTCAGTTTTTTGAGCAACGAATATTCCGTCACTTTATCGTCGACTGACGGTAAAGGTGAGCAGATAGCCCTTTCGTTTACGGAAAAGGATACCAACGAGTTCAATATGCAGCTGACAAAGCAACACAGAGGTCTGGAAGTGCCGTGTCACAAAGAGAAGCTGGATGGACAGAAACATCGGTGCAGTGATAATTTTTCGACGAAATTGTTTCCGAAAGACAAACCGTTCGTATGGATGTGTCCGGATGGGGTAACGTTTACCGTAATGGAAGCCAAGAAGGCAGCTACCGATAATACCGTCTTCAAGAACGTCGGAAACCGTACGATAACCCCGTATAAGGATGCTGAAAATCTATATATTGCAGACGTGAAGGTAAGCTCCGGTATGTCTGTAGAGGATGTCTTTACAGTAACGGTATGTCCTGTAACCTATTCGGGAGTCGATGAATTGACCTTTTCATCCATTTCAGATTTACATCTGGGAGCCACTGAAGAAGGGGATATCGTACCGCCTGAAACAAAAGGGGTACAGCTGAGAGACTACCAGGGAGAAGATAAGGCTTTGATTGAGGAGAAATATAGCTCGGACCGGCGTCTGGTAAATCTGGAGAAGGCATTGCTGGAAAAAGAAGGTGGAAGCTTTACCATTATCCAGGGGGATATAACTACCGGAACTAAAAACAACCAGCTGGACAAGTATAAGGATTGTTTTATTCCGGTGATGGAACAGGAAAATTGCATGCCGATGTGTGAAGGATGGGGAAATCATGATGTCTATTGTTTTTCCTTCTCTGCCAATGTAGGAAACTTTGTTAAGGACCGTAATCGGGATGTACGTAAGAATTGGTTGCCTGATTTCCATTTTGGTGACAATGATTCTAAAGACGCAGCAGATAAGGAGAACGGACATTATTGCTTTAAAATCCAACTGAGAGGAAACGGATATGCTGATACGATACCTGTGAATTTCTTCATGCTGAATCTTTATCCCGGATATGGCAATTTAGACCATCCTGAGAATGAGTATTCCCGTAGTAAGAATAATCCGTTCTACTCAGCGGAGTTCCTGAAAAAATACCTGCCTGAGAATAAAGACGAAATCATATTCATAGCATTCCATTACAACGATTCAGAAGGTTATGAATCGTTGGATGAATTATGCGAAGGTTATACCAATGTGTTCCTGCTGACCGGTCATGACCATAGTAACGATTACATAACACCGAATGTAGGGAAAAGTACATACATAACGACAAATGGAAAGAGTATCGTGAAATTTGTTTGTGCGGGAGGTATGAATACCCAAGAACTGAAATTCCTTACTGTCAATTTGAAACGTACCGGTGAAAAGACTGTGCAGATGACTTATAAATGGGTGACCAGATGCGATGGGGATGAATCGAATACATGCGGTGACGAAACAAGTATTGTCTTGAATTATGATAAAGGGGCAGACTGACCTGCTTGAAACGTAACGCATTGAACCAATAAAAAAGGAATGACAAATGAAAACAAGGAAAATATGAAAGCAAAAAACATGACCATCGCCGCACTGGCCCTGCTGTTGGCAGCCTGCGGCAACGAAGAAATCATTGAGAACAACGAAAGCGGCAGCACGGGGAAGGTACACATGACCTTCACCGCCGGAATGCCGCAGACACGTACCTCGCTGGGCGAGGACGGCCATGCCGTCAACTGG
>URWP01000331.1 GCA_900551645.1 uncultured Bacteroides sp. | reverse complement strand
CAAATTTCAAATTATAAGTTCACATTTTCAAAAAATGAGTTTTGACACACCCTCTTTCAAAGAGAAAATCTGTATGCTGATTATTATTTCAGAACGTTCTGCAGACGAGTCAGAAAATCATCTGCCTCAGTCATACTCAGACAGAGTGGCGGAAGCAGACGAATAACATTTGTACCACTGACTCCAGTAAATACCTTCTGTTCGAACAGTAACTTCTGACGGATTTCTTTGATAGGTTCTTCAAATTCCAGTCCAATCATTAATCCACGTCCACGTACCTCCTTGATTCCATTGAATTTCTTCAGTTCCTCCATGAGATGAGCACCTACCTGTGCTGCATTTTCTATCAGATTTTCAGCCTTCATAACGTCTAATACAGCAATTGCCGCAGCACAAGCCAAATGATTTCCACCGAATGTCGTTCCGAGTTGTCCATACACCGGAATGAATTTCGGGCTAATAAGTACACCAGCCATTGGAAAACCATTGCCAATACCCTTAGCTACAGTAATCATATCCGGACGGATATCATCGTATTGATGGGCAAAGAATTTACCGCTCCGACCATATCCAGACTGAATTTCATCCAATACTAATACGGTATCATATTGGTCACAGGTTTCACGAAGTGCCTGCATAAAACCAGGAGCTGGTACCTGAATACCTCCAACACCTTGGATACCCTCGATAATGACAGCACAGACATCACCTTTTGCCAGTTCGGCTTTCATGGCCTCTACATCATTCCATGGCAAATATGTTACATGTCCATTATTGTTTACCGGAGCAATGATTTTAGGATTGTTGGTAGCTTCAACCGCCAGTGAAGTACGTCCATGGAAAGCCTTACTGAACGACACGATACGTGTACGTCCGTTATAGAACGAAGCCAGTTTCAGCGCATTTTCATTAGCTTCAGCACCTGAATTGATGAGAAAAAGCTGATAATCATCGTAACCACACATAGCTCCCAAACGATCAGCTACCTCCTGCTGCAACTTATTGATGACTGAATTGGAATAAAATCCTAAAGTTGCTACCTGTTTACTGATAGCCTCTACATAGTGCGGATGTGCATGGCCGATAGAAATTACGGCATGTCCTCCGTACAGGTCCAGATATTCCTGACCTTTGTCATCCCATACATGACAACCTTTCCCTTTGACGATATTTACATCAAATAACGGATATACATCGAATAACTTCATGTTTCTTCAATTAAAAATCAACTATTACAAGTCAAAACAAAGAAAATGTAACGTGTACACAATTCTTCACTTTTAATTTTTAATTATTCATTCTTAAAATGCACTCGGTTTCAGTCGTAAACCGGTAGTCTCTTCCAGGTTGAACATCAGATTCATATTGTGTACAGCCTGTCCACTGGCACCTTTCAATAAGTTATCGATGCAAGAGATTATCAGTAACTTGTCACCATGCTTTTCCAGATGAATAAGACACTTGTTTGTATTAACTACCTGCTTCAGATCAATATTCTTATCTACGATGTGCGTAAACGAATCTTCCGCATAATAGTCTTCATACATTTTTATGATTTCCGGCAAATCTACTTTGGTCCTGACTACCAGTGTAGCAAATATTCCACGAGGGAAATCACCCCTATACGGAATAAAGTCGATTTCGGCCTGGAAACTGTTCTGCAACTGCTTGAGAGACTGTTTGATTTCCGGCACATGCTGATGGCTGAACGGCTTATAAATACTCAAATTATTGTTGCGCCAACTGAAATGACTGGTAGCTCCTGGTTTTACTCCAGCTCCGGTACTTCCCGTAATAGCATTCACAAAAATATCATCATTCAGCATCAGATGCTTGGCCAGTGGAAGTAATCCTAACTGAATACAGGTAGCAAAGCATCCCGGATTAGCAACATGTTTGCTATGGCAGATAGTGCGACGGTTCAATTCCGGCAGGCCGTAGACAAAATCATGTTCGTCACTTTTAATGCGATAATCCATAGAAAGATCTATAATCTTCAGATTTTCAGGAATCTGATGACTATCCATGAATTTCTTTGTATCTCCATGGGCCGTACAGAAAAACAAGACATCAATAGTGTCAAGTGGAAGTTCATCAGTGAAGACCATATCAGTTTCACCATATAAACCTTCGTGTACATCAGTAATTTTGTTTCCGGCATTGCTGGAACTATTGATGAATTTGATTTCTACATCCGGATGGTTGATAAGCAGGCGAATCAATTCGCCTGCCGTATATCCCGCACCCCCGATAATACCTGCCTTAATCATAAATTCTCTTCGTCTTTATGGTTAGCATAATAGGCACGAAGCGGAGTAGACAAAACCTTGATGAAGCCTTTGGCATCTTCAGCTGTCCAACCCTTCTGCATTTCACCGTATTCACCGAATTTGTTCTTCACCAAATCATCCTTTGAGTCGACACCGACTGTAGAGAAACTATACGGACGAAGTTCCAGAATAGCTGTACCGTTTACATTACGCTGCGACTCCTGTAACATTGCCTCAATATCACGCATTACCGGCTCAAGATACTGACTTTCATGCAAGAACATACCATACCAGTTAGCTACCTGATCTTTCCAGTACTGTTGCCATTTACTCAACGTATATTTTTCCAGGAAACGGTGTGCACCGATAATCAACATCGGAGCGGCAGC
>URWP01000330.1 GCA_900551645.1 uncultured Bacteroides sp. | reverse complement strand
TCATCCTTTGACATTACAAAGGTAAGTGTTCGGTTCTATTCCTCCAAATATTTATATAGTTATTTAAAGTGGTTACAAGTTATTTGTATAAAGTTTAGCTTTTGATTACTAATGTTTTAAGAAATATCATTCAAATGCCAATACTTTGTTTCTTTCCAATATTTCTATAATGTCCTGTTCCTTATACAGGATCTTTCCTCCTATTTTGTAATATGGCAATTTACCATTCATTCTATATTCAATGAGTGTTCTTTTTGTTATTTTGAGAGCCTTTGATAACTCTTGTTCTGTTATATAGCGGTTCCCGTCCAATATAGGTCTGTAGATTAAAGAATTTGCATCCAACATTTTGGATATACCTTCCATGGCTTCAATAAATCTTTTAACCTCATTACTATCCTTATTCAATACCATCTGTCCCATTTCCATTATTAGTATGTATTTTGAGGTTTTTCTTCATATAGTTTAGAATATCTTCTTTATTATAATATACTTTTCTGTCTATACGACTGAAAGGGATTAGCCCTTTCTGCCTTAGAGACAATAGTTTTCTGTCTGATATATTCATAAGAATACATACATCCTGATTATCCAACCATTCACTCAAATCAGGTTTGGAAGAGTTCAGGCCTTTCAATTGTTTTTCTATTTTGAACAATATGTTGTTCATTTCCATAAATGCGCTGGCTTCTATGTTTACTATCTCCATAATCATTCTTTTAGGTGTTTGAAACAAAAATAATATGAAGTAGCCACTGATTACAAGTGATTACAAGAACGTGTCATCAGATGTCATCAGGTATCACTAGAAGTCACAATCATCATAGGTGTTAACCCGTTTCCAATTCTGTATTACATAGTTTACACTTTTGGTTTACACCAACATAAAATAGTAAAATTTTATATACTTGATTATCATGGATTTATAAGCATATTGATCATTGTCTCAGATTTAGGCATACTATTTTCACTACTATAAGTATATACTCTTAGAGTGCGCACAACGGGAGTATCGATTTATTCACTTAATAATATTGGAATTATGTCATATATAGATAATGAGATACTCGAAAAACTGATAACAACTATGGTAGAGGGATTTGCCCGTATTGAAAAGAAACTGGACCGGATGAACCGTCAGAAAGAATGTATGAACGGAGACAGACTACTGGATAATGTGGATCTGGCAGAACTCCTTGGCGTATCACAAAGAACTTTGGCACGTTACCGGCAAGAGGGTAAGATTAAATATTACTCGGTGGAGAAGAATGGGAAATCATTCTATCTTGCCTCAGAGATACAGAGTTTCCTGCTCCAGCGTGGTAAGAACGTAGTAAATAATAAGTAGCAAATAGAATAAGTGACCGTATTCTGATGGAAAGATGATACATACGGTCACTTATGCATTATACCGGGATTGCGGTCACTTTCAATGTTTCCAGATTGACATAGGCACCGCGATATAGTGTTTTTCCTTCCTTAAACATTCTCCATAATATGTCACATCCGATATGTGCCAGTGTGGAGTTAATGAACAGATCCTGTTTTTCCAAAGCTTCCGCGAGAGAACAGCTCGGTCCCGATTCTTTTTCCTTGATTTTTGCATAGTCCACTTCCTCGGTGATGACATTCATTTTAGGCATGGGAATATATTCCTGTGAAGAAGGCTGGAGAACTTTCTCACGTACCGTTCCGATGATGACCTGTCCTTTTGTCTGGCTGTTTCCGAAATCTATCCAGTATATGGGAGCGGAATGGTCACTGAAGTTTTCTTTGCGGACTTTCTTCAGGAACTTCCAAAGTGTAAGACGTGAACGTATATTGTCCGTACAGGTAATGATGATATTTGCTGTGCTTTCTCCAGAAAAGTTCCTGGTGGGGAAGCATTGCGGTTCGGCAGTCCATGCGTATCCGAAGAAACGGTTGATGCGTGTGACAAGTGATACGGCTTTGTTCAGTCCCAGTTCCGTCTCACTGAAAAGCTGACGTCCTATATTGGCCTGGCTTACTGTGTCGGGATCGAATACGGTGACATGCAGTCCGGGATGGCCCAATGCCTGAAGTGCCATGCTCATGCGTGCAAGATTGGTTATCACTTGTGAGCCGGTACCTCCTGCTCCGATGACGAATACCGTTACCGGATGACGCGGATTGAGCAGGTAGCGGTCGGTAAAATGTATCTTTTTCATGGAAGTATGTCTTTAAGTTTTTTATTCATGGGCTTGAGTTCGTTCATGTCGAACGGATTGTTTCTTATGTTCTCGGTGACGATGACAAGATTTGAAACGGTAGGATTCACATTTCCTCCCAGATGGGAGAATTCAGTCAGCCAGAACCGTTTTTCCCAGTATTCCAGCAGGGAAAGGAAAGTCGGGTTCTGTGGCTTTTCCAAAGAACTGCTGCCAAGGCAGACACTTGATCCGGTCACGTTGAAGAACGGGGCACGGAACAGCGGAGTCGTCTCCACCGGACGTTTTCCCTTGAAGGCGAATACGTCCATGCTTCCGTTTTTTACATGGTAGACAATTCCCGGCAGATTGAACATGCCGTCCTGTATATTGAGATCCTTGTGAAAGAACATCTGTCTCTTTCCGGGCGGATTGTACCATACTCGTTGGTTGAATTAAAATTTTAGATATTTATAAATGGGAAAGTTGCACA
>URWP01000329.1 GCA_900551645.1 uncultured Bacteroides sp. | reverse complement strand
ATACGTCCCAGCAAGGCCGACACTTCCGAACCTGCCTGGGTGAAACGGAAAATGTTGTCGATGAAGAACAGAATATCACGCGGACCTCCTTCACCGGTCTGGCGGTCACGGAACGACTCGGCCAGTGTCAGCCCGGAAAGTGCCACATCCTGACGGGCACCGGGAGGTTCGTTCATCTGTCCGAACACCATGGCTACCTGCGATTTCTCTACCTCGTTGTAGTCTACTTTCGACAAGTCCCACTTGCCTTCTTCCATGCTTTTCAGGAACTCGTCGCCGTAACGGATAACCCCTGACTCAATCATTTCGCGCAGCAGGTCGTTACCTTCACGGGTACGTTCTCCTACACCGGCAAAAACAGAGAAGCCGTTATGCTTTTTCGCGATGTTGTTAATTAACTCTTTGATAAGTACAGTCTTACCTACACCTGCACCACCAAACAATCCGATTTTACCTCCCTTCAGGTAAGGCTCCAGAAGGTCAATTACCTTAATACCTGTAAACAGGACTTCCTGAGTTGTAGCCAGATCCTCGAATTTAGGCGGTTCGCGATGGATGGGGAAGCCTCCGGTTTTGTCCAGAGCCTTCATTCCGTCGATGGTTTCGCCAACCACGTTCATTACTCGGCCTTTGATCTGGGCTCCTACCGGCATTGTGATAGACTGTCCGGTAGGTACAACCTCCATTCCACGCTGTAATCCGTCCGTACTGTCCATAGCTACCGTACGTACCGTGTCTTCACCGATGTGCTGCTGCACCTCCACTACCAATGTACGGCCATCGTTCCGTTTGATGGTCAGTGCATCGTGGATCTTCGGCAAAGCCTGTTCGGCCTCCTGTCCTTCTTCGAACTTGAAGTGTACGTCGACTACCGGACCGATTACCTGCGAAATGTGTCCAACGATTTTTGACATAAGCTATTCTTTAGTTTAAAACGATAAAAAGTATCCGGATTCCTATTTCAGGGTAAATCCGGCACCCTATCTTTTTTGGGTTACGCAAAATTACTTGAATATCCGTGTGGGTGTTCAGAAAGTAACATTTTTTAGACGATTGCCTTGGAAAATTGCCATAAATCAAGAAATATCGTCCAAAAGAATTTCAAAATCCTTACAAATCTAAACATTTATTAATAAAAGAAATCCAGCCCGGTATTGTTCGGTGTCAGTATTTTTCCAAAAACAGATACTGAGACAAAACAATCCGGACTGGATTCCTGCATCTGGTTTGCTTTTCCGAATGAAAAAACAATTTACCGTACCTAAAGGTTTACTTCCGGTACCAGATCTTATCGATTTTTTTTCGTATCGCTAAAATATTCAGCAGCGAAACAATGAGAAAAAGTATGGCTCCCGCCACACAGGCAGGCCATACAAGGGAACAGCTGTGTCAGACGGTTCAGATAAGCATGACGTACCAAGACAACCGTCACCACTGCCAGCATAAAGACAAGCGCGTTCAGCGTAGCGGTAAGAGCCTGATAAGGAGCCGCTACCTTGGCCGGACTGTACCCTATCAGCAGCAAGTTCTCCAGCTTGGTAGTATTCTTCTGAAGCAGCAGGTAAATGCTCAGCATCAGCAGATAGAAGGAAAGTACACTGATAAGCAGACCCACCGAAAGTACAATCCCTACGATGACTTTCAGAAACCAGGTTGTCTTTCCGGCATCCAGCTTATCGTTTTCCGTTTCATATCCTTTATCCTTGAAATACTTGGCAATACGGTCGTCTGCCGGATTCTTCACCTCCAGAATCAAACGTGAAGGCTCTTCCTTCACACCTTCTCCGTACTGTCCGTTTGCCCACTCCAGAAAACTCTCCGGCACCAGAATGGTATTCAGCCGGTCCGAGAAACCTACGATACGTCCCTGCATCCGCATCACCTGTCCCCGCCCGCTCAGACGGATGTCCAGTGGCATCATCCCCATCATGCCTTCCGATATCTGCGGCATGTTCCGGCTTTGGGCAAACCCAAAGTTATACAGGTTCAGGTAATTACGCGGAATAATAATCGGAATTTCCTGCATTCCCGGCTCAAAATGCCATCCGTCCAGTTTCACATCTACAAATGCGTCGGGCACCGACTCGAAGAACATGGCCGTAGAAAGTTGCATTCCTTCCAGTCCCATCCCGGCCGACACCTTGAACTGGGCAGGACGGAATTCGCCCACCCGATTTGTGAAAGGCTGTGTTTTCAGATCGGATACCTCAGCCTCCGTAAAGCCTGTACTCCGACCTACAGCAGAGCCCAGCGTACTCACCCGCTTCGATACAATAATGTAATCTTTTTTTAAAAAGCTGTCTCCAGCGGTAAAGGCAGGCAGCACATCGCTATAGAACTGCACACTAAGCAATACAATGACCATTCCACACAGGTTCGCCAGAAAGAACCCGGTCAGTTGTGATATACTTACATGTTGTTTTAATAATTTCCAGATCAAAACGTAATTAGTTAAAAATTAAAAGTTAAAAATTAAAAGTTAGTTTGTGAGTTTGTAAGCATAAACATCAACCAGCGTTTTCCAGGCGGACTGACCTCACTACAGGCAAACAGTATTCACAAACAAACTTCAGAACAACGTCCAAGAACAGACTTCGAAACAACGTCCAAAAACGGATTTCGGAACAACGTCCAAGAACGGATTTCGGAACAACGTTCTCTCCGGCCTTAGTTTTGAGGCGAAAAGCGGAGAAGAGG
>URWP01000328.1 GCA_900551645.1 uncultured Bacteroides sp. | reverse complement strand
TTCTATAATCTTCATATGCCATTATATATTTTAGGGACATTTACTGAATATCCCTTCTATAATTATATTTGTAAGAAGTGATGTCTTACTTGGCGATAATCAGGTAATAGTTCTTTTTACCACGTTGTACCAGCAGGTATTTTTCATCCAACAGGTCAGTTGCAGTGATAACCTGATCGAAAGCAGCCAGTTTTTCCTTGTTCAATGAAACACCACCGCCCTGAACCAGTTTACGCATTTCTCCCTTTGACGGGAAGATAGCGGCTTTTTCTGTAAACAGGTCGACAGCCTTGATACCAGCTTCGATGTCAGCTTTGGCTACTTCGAACTGAGGAACACCCTCGAAAACGGCCAATAAGGTATCTTCGTCCAGTTTCTTCAAAGCTTCGGAAGTAGCATTTCCGAACAGGATACCGGAAGCTTCTACAGCAGCGTTGTAATCGGCTTCAGAGTGTACCATGATGGTTACTTCTTTGGCCAGGCGTTTCTGTAGAACGCGCAGGTGTGGAGCCTGGTCGTGTTCTGCAATCAGTCCGTCTATTTCTTCTTTGCTCAGTGAGGTGAAGATTTTAATGTAACGTTTGGCATCTTCGTCGCTTACGTTCAGCCAGAACTGATAGAATTTATAAGGTGATGTATATCGTGCATCCAACCAGATATTACCTGATTCTGTTTTACCGAACTTTCCTCCGTCTGCTTTGGTAATCAGCGGGCAAGTCAGTGCAAAAACTTCGCCTCCGTTTGTACGACGGATCAGTTCGGCACCGGTAGTAATGTTACCCCACTGGTCGGAACCACCCAACTGCAGTTTACAGTTCTTGGTTTCATACAGATGCAGGAAGTCGTATCCTTGCAGCAGCTGATAAGTGAATTCGGTGAATGAAAGACCGTCGCGAGCTTCTCCGTTCAGACGTTTCTGTACAGAATCCTTGGCCATCATGTAGTTCACAGTAATGTGTTTACCTACTGTACGTGCAAAGTCAAGGAAAGAGAAGTCTTTCATCCAGTCGTAGTTGTTTACCAGTTCTGCCTTGTTTGGGGCATCCGACTCGAAGTCAAGGAATTTGCCCAACTGTTTTTTGATGCACTCCTGATTGTGGCGCAGGGTTTCTTCGTCCAGCAGGTTGCGTTCCTGTGATTTTCCGGACGGGTCGCCAATCATACCGGTTGCACCTCCTACCAGGGCCAGCGGTTTGTGTCCGCAGCGTTGGAAATGCCGCAGCATCATCACGCCACACAAGTGACCGATATGCAGTGAATCGGCTGTCGGGTCGATACCCAGGTAAGCCGTAACCATTTCCTTTTCCAGCAGTTCTTCAGTGCCCGGCATCATGGTATGCACCATGCCACGCCATCTTAATTCTTCTACAAAATTCATCGAATGAAATACTTAATTTAACATATGGGTTTTCGGCATCCTTTTTTGGATGTTCGAGGCAAAATTACGACTCTTTATCTGAATAACCAATTTTTAACGGCTAAAAAAGAGCTTGTTAATGGTCGATGAAACAGCCTTTTCCAATTGTTCTACGGTCGTCTTACGGGTTGAGGCTGCCTCCTGATAGATTTCACGGATAGGTGATGAAGACTCGTCTGTCTCCAGTAAGAAACGGTTTTCCGGTACGTAACGCAGGGTTTCCGGTTGGAATTTCTGTCCGAAGGAGAGGTAAAAGCCTTGATCGAGGAGAGTTCTGGCTACTTCTTTCTTTCCACGGAAACCGTGGATAATCCAAGGTTGGCGGGCATGAAGGCTTTTCCGATAGGCAATGAGTTCCTGATAGGCTCGGACTATATGCAGAATCATGGGCAGATCGCGATGCTCCGAACAGATAATCTGCGCTTCAAATGCCTTTTGTTGAAGAGCGAATGGGGTATGACAGCATTTGTCCAGGCCAGCTTCTCCGATTGCCAGGAGCCGTTTATCTTCCAGCAGGGTGTCCAGCCAGGCTAGTTGCAATGTGATGTCTTCTTCGGTCAGGAACCAGGGATGGATACCGGCTGACAGGTGGACTGCCCGATCCATGTCGGTAAGGGAATGAGAAGAACAGTAATAGCTTATGATGGCCTCATCCGGATGTACGGGCAGGTGATGGGTGTGTATATCACGTATCATGTCTGTAGAGAAGATCAAGGGACAGGGTCATATCCTGAACCTCCCCAAGGGTGACAGCGCAGGAGTCTGCGGATAGTCAGGTACATACCTTTGAAAGGTCCGTGTTTCTTCAGGGCCTCGATGGCATATTGTGAGCAGGTTGGAGTAAACCGGCAGGAAGGCGGTGTGAACGGAGAAATACAGTTCCGATAGAAATAAATCGGAAGTAGCAGCAAGTATGTCAACAGTTTTTTCATGCCAGTTTTTCGGCAGTCAGCCGGATAAGTTTCTGTACTTTTTCTTCTACTTCGGCAGATGGATGCAGTTCATTATCCAGCCATAAAAAAGCAATCACGACTTTCTTGCCAGAAGCTTCAAGGCTTTCGTGCAGGCAGTCCTTGTGCTTACGGTAGGCTTCGCGTATTTGCCGTTTGACACGATTACGTTTGACCGCCCGTTTGAAACGTTTTTTGGGTATACTGATGAGTAACGAGACAGCAGGCAGATGTTCTCCTTCTACAGGCATGCATACGATGCGTAACGGGAAAGCAGGAAGTGACTTGCTTCCTCCTGTGAAGAGTTTTTCAATCAGGATACGGCTGGGGGG
>URWP01000327.1 GCA_900551645.1 uncultured Bacteroides sp. | reverse complement strand
GTGGTTGTCCACCACATAGTCCGTCATCCGGCGTTCACGTTCCTTCAGCTTCAGACTTTCTTCCGAGAGGCTGCGCAACTGTTCCACATCCTTACGGGCTTCGCTCAGACGGGAGGAATATTCACCGATACGCTTTTGAAGGTCTTGAATGGTCGTTTGGAGCCGACTGTTTTCAGCCCCCAGCCTTTCCATCTGCTCCTGTTGCTCATGACGTTCGTCGGAATCATTATCGTGCGAAGAAAGCTGTTCCCTCAGTTCCTCCATATAGCGGTTGTTCTGCATGAGTTGTGTCTCGTATTCGTGCAGTTGAAGCATGAAGTCCTGTAGCTGCTCAGACTGTTTGCGAATAGTCGTTTCCTTACGGACAAGACGTTTCTGGTAAAAATATGCTACAACAGCTATAACCACAATCAGACATATCGTGATGATGAACAGCATACGCTGCGCATCCGCCTTCTCCAGCTTCAGACGCTGCTGTTCGGTGATGAGTTTCTGGTGATCATACTTTTCCTTATAGGCAATGATTTCCTTGCCTTTGTCTAAGGACATGACAGAGTCGGTATAGAAAAGAAGTGAATCACAGTAAGTTTTAAGGTATTGGTGATATTTAGAATTATCGCATAATCTATACAAATATCTATAAACAGATTCTTTAGTATAAACATTATCAGTATTCAATGCTTTGTTTAAATAATAGAAAGCAGAATCTAATTTACCTAAACTAAACAAATTCTTTCCTATTAATGAATTTGAACGATATTTTACAGGGAATGGTCGCAAAATACTCAAAGATTTCTCATATTCACAGCTGTTAGTATATACCAAAGCTGTTTCATGTTGCACACCATAATAATACTCATCATTTTCAAGTCCAAGCTCCAATGCAATCTCCATGCATTTCTGATAAGTTTCTATCGCTGCAGGCAGTTTATCCAAAAGACAATAGCATCTGGCCAGATATTGCAATGCTCCCATCTGGTACCTTTTATTAGAATCTTTCACTGCATAATCGTATGCTTTAGAACAAGCGTCAAAGGCATATTCCTCAAAATCACGATATAAATAAAGCTTTCCTAGAGAAGACATTATCAGATATCCGGTCTTATAATCATTAGTTTTTTCCACCTCTGTTTTGCCTTCAAGATAATACCGCATTGCTTCTTCTATATTCCCTAAATTATAGTTTATATTACCCATATAAAGGGCCGACATCGCCTTTCTGCGGGCATTATCGGTAGGCTTGTAATAATCGTATGCTATCCTAACAAGGGAATCTGAAGAAATTTTTATAATTTGTTTTACTTGTGCCTGTGTCAAAAGCAGACACCACAGCGCATGGTTCTCCTTATCCCGGCGTACTGAAGGCATCGGCATGGCCTCCAGAATATGAAGCGCACTGTCCGGATGATCAAACATCACGGATTCCGCATGAACCAATTCAGGAAGCGGCGTTTTCTCCTTGCCGTTTCCGCTGCATTGGATATTCAAAAGGGCTGTACAAGCAATCAGAATATATAATAATTTGGACATAAATATCCGAAGACGATTCCTATCTGTTACCTTTTTTACGAACATTTACAATATTCTTTATCACCAATATAATACCAATTAAAATAAAAGGAACACTCAATAATTGCCCCATATTGAAAGACAAAGAATCTTCGAAACTTTTTTGGTTTTCTTTAGTGAATTCTAAAATGAAGCGCATAAGAAAAATAGCAAAAATACTTAAGCCAAAATAGAAATAGCTTCCGATTTTAAACAAATGTCCTTTATATTTGTACAAAGAATAAGCAACCAGAAAAATAAGAAAGTAACTTATTGACTCATACAGCTGTGACGGATGTCTTGGCAAATCGTCCACTTGCCTAAATATAAAAGCCCAAGGCAAATTTGTCGGACGTCCGATTATTTCAGAATTCATTAAATTTGAAATTCTGATAAAAGCTCCACCTAAAGGAGCCAAGATAGCTATGATATCGATAATCTTAGAGAACGGTATGTGAACTTTTCGCGAGTATAATAACATGGAAATGAACAAACCTATTGCACCTCCGTGACTTGCCAATCCTTTGTATCCTATAAACTCGTAAACTCCATTAGCATTTTCTCTAAATGGAATAAATATTTCAATTATATGAGAAGAAAAATATTCAAAATCATAAAATAGACAGTGTCCTAGTCTTGCTCCTCCAAAAATACCAATAATAGCATATATAAAAAGTTTCTCCATTGCATCAGGAGTATAAATATTCTCCTTCTTGTATATATGACCAATTATGTAGTAACATAATACAAGCCCGGTCACAAAAATCAAACCATAATATTGAAGCTTAACTGGACCAATGCTAAATATTACAGGATCTATATCCCAATTTATGTATAACAAGCTATTCATTTTTAATTATTATTTAATAGAAAACGATATGCAAATATCGTGTAATCCACAGTGTAACACAAATCCTTAGCACAGAAAGGTGTAAAGCAGATGTCGGCGTAAGATTTTCACGATGATATTGTCAGGAACTTTTTCCCGTGTCTGTTTATTCTTCGACAATCCATCCCTCTATCCCCCGGATTTCGTTGCTGAAATTTACACCTATCTTATAGAGGGTTCTGCCGTCGGAGGCAAAGGGAGCGGCGTAGCCTTTCTCATTGATTTGGCGGATGGCTTCTTCGGCACTTCCATTCAGCTTGAACTCCATGACGTAGATGT
>URWP01000326.1 GCA_900551645.1 uncultured Bacteroides sp. | reverse complement strand
TTGGCTTATAATAAACATTATGAAAGCAACTTGTTTTAAAAGCGAGACAACTGTCTCCAACGACTTTCCCCCTTTGTTTGTTACTGTCTTTTGTGGAATATTCTATCCTTTCATTTCCATTCCTGTCTCTTTCGGAACATACCGTTCATTATCATACAAATTACATGCCAAAGCACTTTTCTGCCTTCTCCTGCTATGGTACTAGATAATAGTAACTCCCCCTATCACATAGAGGAAGAACTTTGGTTACAGATACTTTCTCTGTCAAGAGAGTTGCAGGAGTGTAAAGCTAGTCTGCACCATAATACTTTGGACTGTATTTCCGATAAGATTGAAGGAATAGAAAGAGAACTGGATGTCTTATTGGATATTCTGCAAGGGAGGCAAGACAAAAAGACATCATAGTGCTATTTTTTATGACAATTTGTCTACGCCGATAAGTTATCCTATTATTTAAGCCTCGTTTAAGAATTCCGTTTTATGGGTTACCCACAATCGAATGGAATTTTTATATACTGAGAATAACACATGATATTAGTAATGGATTTTCAATATTCAGAGTGATAATGGATAAACGAATAGAAAACGCCATGAATGAGTTGATCAATACAGAAATATGGTCAACCGGTTTATACCTGTCATTGCAGGTTTATTTTGAAGATGAACGGCTTCCAATACTTAGCTCCTGGCTGAACTCCCAAGCACAGGACAATATGAACAAGGTTTATCAGATGATGAATCGGATATGCCATGATGGAGGATGTGTTGTAATCAATGAAATGAAACGGGATACACATTAATGGACAACGCCATTGAATGCCTTGAATGAATTGCTTGAACATGAGCAGTACATATCACGTCAGGTAAACACATTTCTCATATTATGCTGGAATGTAAGCATGTCCTTCCATTCTTTCATCAGCGGGCTGTATGCAGACCGTATATATGTAAGTACGGCATTTATGGAATTGTTACGTATCCTCGCCAAGGAAAACGAACGGAAACTACCTTATTTTTGACGGTATGGATTTAAGATTGATGTTATGCAAAATTTAATATTGCAGAATGCTATCTGGTATGTTTTTTGCGATATAATAATCGATAATAAACTATATGTCATCATGGATATATTTGTATATTTAACATTGTGTTTCACTTCGCTATTCACCTTGATGGACCCTCTTGGAGTGATGCCGGTATTCCTGCAAATGACTGATGGAATGGATACGAAAGAACGCAGATATATCGCCTTGAAAGCATGTACCATTGCATTTATCATATTAGTCCTTTTTACATTATCGGGCAGGTTTCTGTTTCATTTTTTCGGCATCTCAACAAACGGATTCCGGATTGTGGGAGGTATCATCATCTTTAAAATCGGATATGATATGTTGCAGGCACATTTTACCCATGTGAAACTGAATGAAACTGAACGAAAAGAATATTCCAAAGATATAACCATCACACCTCTTGCCATTCCGATGTTATGCGGTCCGGGAGCGATTTCCAGTGGAATAACATTGATGGAAGATGCTTCGGAATATACTTTCAAAATAGTATTGCTTGGCGTAATCGCTTTGGTCTGCATTCTTTCCTTCTTTATTCTGTGCGCGTCCACCCAGCTTTTAAAAATCTTGGGAGAGACGGGAAACAATGTGATGATGAGACTGATGGGACTTATTCTAATGGTGATCGCCGTGGAATGTTTTATCAGCGGGATACGTCCGGTATTAATTGAAATCTTGAAACAAGCCCATGCTTGTTCTTAAAGAAGAGAGATAATTTGGATTTATTATTAACATTAAAAGTTTGATTCATCATGACTGAAAAATTGCAAAATGCTCTGAATGAGCAAATCACAGCAGAATTATGGTCTGCCAACCTGTATTTATCAATGTCTTTTTATCTGGAAAGAGAGGGCTTTTCCGGAATGGCTCGCTGGATGCAGAAACAGTCTGCAGAAGAGACCGGGCATGCATATGCCATTGCCGGGTACATGATTAAGCGTGAGGCAACCCCGAAAGTAGACAAGGTCGATGTGGTTCCACAAGGTTGGGGTAACCCTGTTGAAGTATTCGAGCATGCTTTGGAGCATGAAAAACATGTTTCCAAACTGATTGATGAGTTGGTACAGGTAGCATCCGAAGAGAAAGACAATGCCACTCAGGACTTCTTGTGGCAATTTGTTCGTGAGCAAGTAGAAGATGAAGCGAATGTACTCAATATTGTTAGTCATCTGAGGAAAGCCGGAGACTGTGCTATCCTTTTTATGGATGCAAAACTGGGTGAACGGGAGTCATAAACCAGAATAATCAATAAAAATAAATAAAATGAAAATAGTAGATTTATTGGGAGGAAAGGCTGAGTACTACCTGAACCATACATGTAAGACGATAGACAAACAACTTATCCATATTCCGGGACCGGATATGATAGATAAGGTATGGATGAATTCCGACAGGAATATCCGTACATTGGAAAGTTTGCAGGCTTTATACGGACATGGACGTCTGGCCAATACGGGCTATGTATCCATTCTGCCTGTAGACCAGGGCATAGAACATTCTGCAGGAGCGTCTTTCGCCCCCAATCCGCTTTATTTCGATCCCGAAAACATCATAAAGCTGGCCATTGAAGGAGGGTGTAATGCCGTGGCATCCACATTCGGTGTGTTGGGCGCCGTGGCACGCAAATATGCACACAAGATAACTTTTAT
>URWP01000325.1 GCA_900551645.1 uncultured Bacteroides sp. | reverse complement strand
GAAGCCTTCCCCAAAGATTTCTACCCAAAAGTTTGGCACACTCCCCTTTTCATTCTACATTTGCAATCAGCGGGCATCTTTGTACCTTTCCGACTGAAAAAACTGTCAGGCAACAGCTTATTCTTGCGAAAAGGAGCAAAAATGTCAAGCAAAAAGAACAAAATAAAACAACTAATCATTTTTAATCATTTACAACGTATGAAAAAGACTTGGATTATCATCCTTGCCATTGTAGCCGTATTGGTGATTTGGTGTGTGTCAACTTATAACTCTCTGGTAACACAGGAAGAAACTGTTGGAACAGCCTGGAGTAACGTAGAAAACCAATATCAACGTCGTTCCGACCTGATTCCGAACCTGGTAAATACCGTGAAAGGCTATGCCGCCCATGAAAAAGAAACTTTCCAGGCAGTAGTGGATGCCCGTGCCAAAGCCACACAGACTACCATCAGCATCGATGATCTGACTCCGGAAAAAATGCAGGCTTACCAGCGTGCGCAGGGTGAAGTGGGCAGTGCCTTGAGTCGTCTGCTGGCCGTAACAGAAAACTACCCGGAACTGAAAGCCAACGAAAACTTCAAGGAACTCCAGGCACAGCTGGAAGGAACCGAAAACCGCATCAGCGTAGAACGCCGCAACTTCAACGAAGCTGCCCGCACCTATAACACGAAAATCCGCCGTTTCCCGGCTTCAATGGTAGCCGGCATGTTCGGTTTCGAAAAGCGTCCGTACTTCGAAGCACAGGAAGGTGCCGAAAAAGCACCGGAAGTAAAATTCTAACGCCCTATGAAACAAATCTTATCCCTTTGCCTGCTGATAAGCTGTCTGCTGACCGTTCCCTTGCTGGCGAAGGAATATCAGGTAAAAGATATTCCACTGGTTCATTTGCAGGACGCCAGAAGATACGTCAGCAATCCAGACGGTATTTTGTCGCCCGAAGCGGTAGCAGTCATGGATACCACCCTCTTTGCCCTCGAAAGACAGACCGGCATCCAGACATTGGTGGTCGCTGTGGAACAAATTGAAGGAGGTGACTGTTTCGACTTCGCTTTCCGGTTAGGTCAGGAAAACGGTGTTGGCCAAAAAGGTCGTGACAACGGACTGGTAATTCTGCTGGTCACCGGCGAACGATGCATTCAGTTCGTTACCGGTTACGGACTGGAAGGAAATCTGCCCGATGCCATCTGCAAACGCATCCAGGAACGGTATATGAATCCATATTTCCGTGAAAACAACTGGAATGAAGGTATGGTAGCCGGTATAGAAGCCGTGCGCCGGCAACTGGACGGTTCCATGCAGAACGAAGAAAATACATCCAATGCAGAAACAATTGCCATCATTGTGACGTTGGTTATTTGTCTTATCGTCATACCTTTCTCTGTATGGTTTTATTACTGGAAACAGACTCAGTGTCCCAAATGCCACAAATATACCTTGAAAACATTGTCCACCCGTGTCGTATCTCGGATAGATGGCATCCGCACAGAAGAAATCGTGGATTGCTGTACCAACTGCGGACATACACGAAGACGTACACGAAAAGTACACGAAAACGACCTCAACAATCGTGGAGGTGGAGGTATCTTTATGGGAGGTGGTGGCTTCGGCAGCAGAGGCGGTGGCTTCGGAGGAGGTAGTTTCGGCGGAGGCAGCTTCGGAGGCGGAGGAGCCGGAAGCAAATTCTGACGCATTCTACTTTATCATCTACCCAGCTTTCGCAAGTAGTCTCCTCATCAACCAACAGGTTATACAAAGGCCTAGTCAACAACTCAACTTGTAGGCAACAAGTTGAGCTTGCGAAACTTGGAACACTTATTGTTTAATATCAAAACAGCAACAGACTTTATGTACAACAATACATTCGGAAACATTTTCCGTCTGACCAGCTTCGGTGAATCGCACGGGAAAGCCATTGGCGGTGTCATTGACGGATTCCCGGCCGGTATCACGATTGACGAGGACTTTATCCAACAGGAATTAAACCGACGCCGTCCGGGACAGTCATCCATCACTACATCCCGCAAGGAAGCCGATGCTGTAGAATTTCTTTCCGGTATCTACGAAGGTGTTTCCACCGGTTGTCCCATCGGTTTTGTGGTATGGAATACCAATCAGCATTCGTCCGATTACGACAACATGAAGGATATCTACCGCCCTTCACACGCCGATTACACCTATACGCAGAAATACGGACTCCGCGACCATCGGGGAGGAGGACGTTCCTCTGCCCGTGAAACCATTGCGCGGGTAGTAGGAGGTGCTTTGGCCAAACTGGCTCTAAAACAACTGGGTATCAGTGTAACCGCTTTTACCTCACAGGTTGGTATCTATCAACTGGACAAAGACTATACCCAATACGATTTGGACAACATCGAAAAGAATCCGGTCCGTTGCCCGGATATGGAGCTGGCAAAAACAATGGAAGAGTACATCTTCAACATCAAGGGAGAAGGCGATACCATCGGTGGTGTCATCTCTTGTGTCATTAAAGGCTGTCCTGTCGGACTGGGGCAACCGGTATTCGGGAAACTGCATGCTGCCCTGGGTAATGCCATGCTGAGCATCAATGCCGTGAAAGGATTCGAATACGGACAAGGCTTTGGTAGCATGAATCTGAAAGGAAGCCAGCAGAATGATATTTTCTACAACGACAACGGAACCATCCAGACCCGTACCAACCGTTCTGGTGGTATTCAGGGTGGAATCAGCAACGGCCAGGACATCTATTTCAATGTAGCCTTCAAGCCGGTAGCCACC
>URWP01000324.1 GCA_900551645.1 uncultured Bacteroides sp. | reverse complement strand
GAGTGACTGTTCCTACTTCGATGAAACCGAACCCCCAGTCACTCAGTTCATCGAAACAGCTTGCTTCCTTGTCGAATCCGGCGGACAGGCCGACGCGGTTCTTGAATGTCAGGTTTTTCCACTGGAATGGATTAGCTTTGGGGTCGTGGAGTCTGCGGGTCAGGCTTCTTGCCGGAGACAGATGGCGATACAGATGAAGCAAGGTGATAATTTGATTATGGGCTTTCTCCGCATCAATACGGAACAGCCAGGGGCGGATAGATTGATACATGTAATACAATGGTTAATTGATTCTCTACGGCAAAGGTACAATATCTGAATGAGATTCTGTCATAAAAAAAAGTTATCTCCTATTACTTGTTGTCGCATGTGTACGATATACTTTAATATCAGCCGTTTGTCAGTAAGATGTCAGGAAAATGTCAGTGTATTGGGGTGCATCTTTTTTTGTCGATATTGTATTTTTGCTATCAATCAAGTGTTGTAAGTCATGAAAGAAACGGAAGTGGAATTTCCAGGATGGAAAAAGGTTGGGAACTTTCTCAGAAAACGGATGAAAGGGGGGCTGATATGTGAAGACGGAAATAGCAATAGACACGGCGTCGGAATGCGACGGTTCATCCTTTTCATGATGGGAGGAGTGATGCTGGCGGCTTTCTTTTTTTCACAGTATGAAGAGGAAGAGACATCGTTATCGGAGAAACTGGAGAAGGTTATGAAGACGACAAAGATGAATATGTATCGGGATGACTTTTACGGGTATACGGTGTATTATCCTTCTTTTTTTGAGCAGGTACCCGATTCACTCATGAATGAAACAGGATGCTGTCAGTTCCGTTTCTGGAACGGGGAAGAAATCACACAGACGGCTTTTGTACTTCTGAATTCCGATAGTCTTACGTTACGTCAGGGAATGGAACGTTTTGCTCGGGAACTTTATGCTGACGACTGGTGTTATGGAGATGACTGTTTTATCCTTTCTGGTCCGCTTTATATAGCAGGTCAGGCCATCAGAGGGCATCGTTTTCATGCCAAATACGTGCTGCGGCAGAAACTTTGGTTTGTACAGCTTCTTACTTATCCGGAGAGTTGTACTCAAGCTCTTGCACGACTTATTCAGTTGATAGACAGATGGCAGGTATGGGAGGATGGCAAGGAAGTCATTCCAGAACTTCCTCAACATCAGCCTCCACGGACGACAGGCCGAACGAGGATGAAGATGTTTTTTCCATGGATACTTACAAATTAATATCATCCGCTATCAGTTCTGTCAGAGTAGATGTGAGTAGGGGTGGGCAGCTTTCAGTATGATGGTTATCTCCTGCTGGTTACGTATGCGTTTGTGTATCTGCGGTTGGTTCAATAACCGTAATTTCAGATTTTGGATAATTGATAGATTCAGAAAAGTAGGAATTTATTGCACATTTTTCGGAAGGGTGTATACTTTTTTAAAATAAATAGTCTTTTTGTACGGGATTTTACTTAAATTTGTATCGATATAAAGCATTTAGTTTATTTAATTGATAGATATGAGTAAAGTTATCATCAACTCGTACGAAGAGTTTGAAAAGTTAGTTGGCCAGCAAATCGGCATTTCTGATTGGCTAGAGATTCCGCAGGAACGCATTAATTTGTTTGCGGATGCAACACTCGACCATCAGTGGATTCATGTAGACACAGAACGTGCCAAAGCAGAAAGCCCGTTCAAGAGTACTATAGTACACGGTTATCTTACCCTGTCACTGCTTCCCTATCTGTGGAATCAGATTATTGAAGTGAATAATCTGAAGATGATGGTGAATTATGGAATGGATAAGATGAAGTTTGGTCAGGCTGTCTTGTCGGGACAAAGTGTTCGCCTGACTGCCGATTTGCATTCGTTAGTCAACCTGCGTGGTGTAGCTAAAGCCGAAATCAAGTTCTCGATTGAAATTAAAGACCAGAAGAAAAAGGCTTTGGAAGGTATTGCTACATTCCTGTATTATTTTAACTGATGAAGTTTGTCCGGAATAGACTTTTTACATAAACGATAAAAGCGTCTCAGGTGAGGCGCTTTTGTTATTTGTGTACCGAAGTGTAAAGAGGCTTTCGGCAGGTGTACTAACATTGAGAGACAGATAACCTGTTTAAGTCCTTCTGCCAAAGAAGTCTAGAATTTCAGAGAAGCATAGATTCCGCAGTGCCCGTTATCGGACTGAGGGTCAAGTCATGTTTTCGGGCAAAAGGCCGGGTGAACAAGTAGGCACTTCCGATACCGATGGCAGCACCTGAGGCTACATCTACCCAATCGTGTTTCTTGCCATAGACACGACTCCAACCGACATACGAGGAAACTACATAAGCTGGAATACCCCATTTCCAACCATATCGACGTTGGATGAAAGCTGCTGCTGTAAATGATACGGAGGTGTGCATGGATGGGAAGGAATGAAAATCACTATGATCCGGTCGTTCTTTTTTAACCAGATATTTCAAGGCATATGTTACTCCCAGTGTTGTAACACCGGATAGTGCTCCTTGCTTGAGTCCCTCCCAATCTTTTTCTATCAGGATAGCCGTCAATCCGGCTACGGGTAATAATACAGCTCCTACATCGCCGGAAGTTCGGACTGCTTTTCGGCTACCAGTGACTTGAAGTTCTTGACTATAAGCCGCAGAGCAGCAATATCCGAAAATGATTAACAGCAATAACAGTTTCTTCATACGGTAAGTTTAAAATGAAACGGGGAACAGTTTCGGCATAAAGATGATGAGGCCTACAATGGCAGCTGCGATGGGCAG
>URWP01000323.1 GCA_900551645.1 uncultured Bacteroides sp. | reverse complement strand
TGAATCTGGCGACGATCGGTACGATATAACACTTTCTCCGGATGTTCTGCGTCCAAAATAGCCGCCCCCATAGAATAGCGGAATCCGTTGCAAGTGGTAATTACACCGTGATAAAACATCAGCCATCCGGCTTCTGTCAGGAACGGTACAGAACCGGCTCCAATTTTAGTACATTGCCAAGCGCTTTCGGGGAAAGGAGTAACTTTCATTACACAGCGATGTTCTCCCCAATATTTCATATCTGGGCTATAGCTGATATAAATATCTCCGAATGGAGTGTGTCCGTTGTCGCTCGGACGACTCAGCATAGCATATTTACCATTGATTTTCTGTGGTAGAAGTACACCATTACGGTTGAAAGGCAGGAATGCATTCTCGCACTGGAAAAACTCCTTGAAATCGAATGTATAGCCGATGCCGATAGTAGGCCCGTGATAACCGTTACACCAGGTAATCCAGTAGCGGTCTTCAATCCAAGTGACACGTGGGTCATACTTATATTCCGATTCTATCATATCCGTATTTCCGGGTTTGAACTTAATCGGTTCATGATTGATATCCCAGTGAATACCATCTTTACTGAATCCTGCAAAGATATTCATCTGTACAGCTTTGTTGTCACAACGGAATACTCCGGCAAAACCGTCGCCAAACGGCACAACAGCACTGTTGAATATACTGTTGGAACTTGGTATCTGATAACGTCCGATAACCGGGTTCTGTGAATATCTCCACATGACATCGGTACAACCTTCCGGTCTTTCTTCCCAAGGCATTTTCATTGAATCTGTCATAGCTTTTGTTTTTATGGTGAATTAATCTGTTTCTCCTTCTATTAATGTTCCATCAGCCTTATACTTGAAAGGTACAAAGTATGTAATCAGAAAGGCTGGAATGGTGGCAATCAATACAAAAATGAAGAACGGTTCATATCCGCCAGGCTTGTTGAACCATTCGCCTAACATTTCGCAAACCCATCCGCTGAGCATTCCGGGAATCATGACACCTAGATTCATGATACCCGAAGCAAAGGCATAGTGGGCCATCTGATGTTTACCGGGAGCTATCTGCTGCATCATAAATAAGGTCAGACCAACAAATCCGAATCCGTAGCCGAAATATTCAAAAACGATTCCACTGCAAATCAAGATTGGATTAGTGGGCTGAGCTATAGAAAAGAAAGTATATACAACAAACGGCAGATTGAATGTACAGCAGAGAATAAACAATGTTTTCTGTAGTCCGCGTGCAGCAATAAAGTAACCTGCCAGCAAAGAACCGATGACAAAGGCTGCCGCTCCATATGAACCGTAATAAAGTCCGATTTCTTTCTCTGTAAGACCTAAACCGCCAAGTTCACGTGCTGTTTTCAGGAAAAGCGGGACAATTTTCATGACAAATCCTTCCGCAAAACGGTACAGAATAATGAAAAAGATGTAATATACAATATGACGTTTGCGAAAGAAGTCTGCCAGAACTTCTACCAGTTCATGCAAGACCTGGCTGGTATTACGTTTTTGTCCGTTCTTCTTCTGTTCAGTAGAAGGCAGACAGAAAATATGGTAAACACCTAATAATACCATGATACCACATAAGATAGCCATGATAGTCATCCAGGCATGCCGGTTTGCCAGCAGGGAATCCTTGCCGTCTGTTTCACCGAAATATTCAATAAGGAATCCTGCCAGATAAACCAATCCACCTGTTGCCACAATTTTAGCGATATTATAAAAAGCCCCTTGCCAACCAATATATTTAGATTGATCGGCTGTTGATAGTTCCCCCATGTATACTCCGTCACAGGCAATATCATGTGTCGCTCCGCTGAAGGCGATGATAGCTAATAAGGCAATAGAGATACTGAAAAAATGAGGTAGATTCAGCGCAAACGCGACTAATCCGAAAGTAATACCCGTGATCAGCTGAGTCAGAATGACAAAGAATTTTTTTGTCTTGAACAGTTCTAGGAATGGGCTCCACAAGGGTTTTAATGTCCACGGAAGCAGAATCAATGATGTCCAAAAGGTAATGAGTTTGTCTTCTACTCCTAGTCCTTTGAACATCAGCACAGTGACCATATTCAGTACCACAAAGGGAAGTCCCATGGCAAAGTAGGCTGTAGGTACCCAACTGATAGGGTTTGATTTTTTTGTTTTCGACATAGTAATTAAAGGTTAATCGGTATAACTTGGATTATTTGTCAGTTGTGGCCTCTGTTTCTTCGATGAAGATTTTTCCATTCTTTTTCTGTATCTGTATGATACTTCCTTTCGGATTCAGATTGAACGGAGTGATTTCTTCTGTCTGATTATCGACCACCATCAACATGCTTTCCTCGGCAAAACGCCGAACTTGGAATTTCCTGTCGGCATCAGTCATTGTTTGGTTCATCAGCAGACTGTCATTGATATAAACCGAAATACTGTCGCCTGCCATACTTTTCTCTACACAGACCGTATACATATCTTGAAAGGCCTTTTCTCCCTCTTTCTTCTGGAAACGGAATCCCAAATACAGGAACAGACAGACGATGAAGAAGACTCCAAAGGCTAATATACCATTCCCTACCATGAACTGTTTATTGCTGTTGATGCTTTTACTCATAAAATTTGGATTTGTTGTTGTGCTTTATGGATTATACAACACTTTTGCAAAATTAATGAATTTACCGGTTGACGAAAGTTTTCGGAGTAAAAGATTTAAGTATTTATGAAAACTGTCCAGTGTTATATATAGCTTCCTCAAGCCCTTTCCGTCAGGGTATAAAAAAAGCCCCGGACATCCTTGCGGAA
>URWP01000322.1 GCA_900551645.1 uncultured Bacteroides sp. | reverse complement strand
GCCCGCAATGCCCGTATGGAGTTGGAAGCCAAGACGGGTAAGGCAGTCATCAGTCCGCTGAACGCCAAGACAGGCATTGCGCTCAATTCATCTCCGGAAGAAGAAGACACAAAAGAATAATCCTAAAAAGTGAATCAATATCATGAAGACAACATTGCATACAGAATGGACTGTCGAAGACATCTGTAAAGGATTTACCTACAACGAATTGGAAGGTAAAGGTCTGTTTGGATTGGACGGGCGGCTCACTATCCAACCCGAGTATCAACGCCATTACATCTACAACGATGGGAAACGTGATGTAGCGGTGATAGAATCCCTGCTGAAAGGTTATCCCATCGGACTAATCTATTTCAACCGGACTGTGGACGGACGATTTGAAGTACTTGACGGGCAGCAACGCATCACTTCTATCGGTCGGTTCGTTACAGGAAAATTCGCCATCAAGGATGAAGCGGATAACGTACAGTATTTCTCGGGATTGCCCGAAGAGCAGCAACAAAAGATTATGCAATCCTCTCTGCTGGTATATGAATGCGAGGGTGAAGAAAAGGAAATAAAGGAGTGGTTCAAGACCATCAATATTGTAGGCATTCCGCTCAAGGAGCAGGAATTGCTCAATGCCATCTATTCGGGCGAGTTCGTAAATGCAGCCAAGCGGGTGTTCAGTAATTCCCAAAATGCGGAAATACAGAAATGGAGTCATTATATCAAGGGAGATGTGAAACGGCAGGATTATCTGGCGGAAGCCCTCCGGTGGATTTGCGACAGTAAGGGGATGAGCATTGATGCCTATATGAGCATACACCGTCACGAGCCTTCCACGGGAGAATTGGAAAGTTATTTCCGTTCTGTGATTGACTGGGTATCGGCTACCTTTACTATGGTAGAGCGTGACATGTGCGGCTTGGAATGGGGACGGCTGTATGAAACGTACCATGCCACCCCTTATAGCACCGTCCATGTCGCGGAACGGGTAAAAGCCTTGCAAGCGGATGAAAGTGTGCGGTGTCCCCGAAATATTTACGAATATGTACTGGGTGGAGAAGAGGATAAGAAACTGCTTGACATCCGTATCTTTGAAGAATCAACCAAGCGGGCTGCTTACAAGCGTCAGACCGAAGCGGCTGAGAAACAAGGAATTTCCAATTGTCCGCTCTGTGCGTTGGGGAATAATGCCAACAAGACCCGCATTTACAAACTTTCGGAAATGGATGCCGACCATGTGACTGCATGGAGCAAGGGAGGGGCAACCAGCATGGAAAATTGCGAGATGCTTTGTAAAACCCATAATCGTTCAAAGGGAAATCGGTGAAAGTGTGTTATTTTGAGAGAGTTAAATCAATTAATTCTCTCAAAATATGAACAATAAAAAAACATTTCACGAAGTTTCCGAGATTTGGTGTGATGCAAAGCGTCCGATAGTGAAGCATTCCACCCTATGTGCTTATCAGCTTACGTTACAAACACACCTATTGCCACGATTTGGCGCTGCGGAAAATATAACAGAGAAGGATGTCCAGCAGTTTGTGATAGACAAATGTACTTCCGGATTAGCAAGAAAAACAGTCCGGGATATAGTGGCAGTGCTCAAATCTGTTATCAAATACGGGAATAAGCACGGGATTTTCCATTTTGAAGAATGGGAAATCGAATATCCTACCCAAACAGAAAACAAACTGCCGCCCACATTGTCATTAAATCATCAGCGTATATTGATGCGTCACTTGCTGGAACAGCCCACTCCACAAAATATAGGTGTACTGTTGGCTCTCTGTACCGGAATGAGAATCGGTGAGGTTTGTGCTTTGAAATGGGAAGATGTGGATTTTGCACAAAAGACAGTCATCGTGAAGCATACTGTAGGCAGAATATATAACTGTGAGTTGAAATCTACAGAAAGGGTTCACTCTTCCCCAAAAACCAAGAATTCCTATCGTGAGATTCCTATATCCAAACAGCTTCTCCAAGCGTTGAAAATGGTAAGGAAACAATCTCAATCCCCATACGTGGTAGGCACTTCCACACAATCTAAAGAGCCCCGTTCTTATCGTGATTATTTTGGCAGGTTGCTAAAACGATTGGATATTCCCCACTTGGTCTTTCATGGACTTAGGCATACATTTGCGACCCGATGTATTGAAAGCCAGTGTGATTATAAAACTGTCAGTGTCATACTCGGTCACTCAAATGTGGCAACGACACTTAATCTGTACGTTCATCCTAATCTCAATCAAAAGAAACGGTGTATTGACCGTATGAGTAATTTCTTGGGAATAACATGAGTTAGTCTTGGACTCTATATATACATGGGGGACAAAAAATGTCCTCCATGTATGTGATGCGCATGATTGACTATAGCTTGAAGCCTTTATTCTTTTTCTGAATAGGCTTCAAGCCGACATTCTGTTGTAATCGTTCAAATTGTTTCTTGAACCATTCCCCGATATGCAGTCCGTCAATGGCAAGTATCAGCTTTCCATTGTTTGTACCAACTTTGGCAGTAACATCATTCGTCTTGAACTTACGCCTATGCTCATCGGAATAGAGTTCGCCGTTGTACGGCAATGGCTTGCCTGTCATTGTTCATGGGTAAAGCCGACAGCAAGGCACAATTTCTCAATACGGAGCATAGCACGAAACCAAGGAAACCATTCTGTGGCTTTTATCAACAAGGCGTTAAGCCTTGATACTTCCGTTTGATGTTTTGTTACCGTCTCGTTCTTTTCCAGCAAGTGCCGTTGCTGCATTTCCAGCACTTGGCGGCTGTGGTCTGCCCGTATGGTCTGTATCTCGGCTTGCAGGGCTTCGATGGTCTCCTCGTGT
>URWP01000321.1 GCA_900551645.1 uncultured Bacteroides sp. | reverse complement strand
CTGATCGCGACGGCGAGAAGCAACAAGGTGGGTGTGCTTCTGGGTTTTCAGGATTTCAGTCAATTGACACGTGACTACGGAGAAAAAGAATCCAAGGTCATCCAGAACACGGTGGGGAATATTTTCAGCGGACAGGTGGTCGGTGAAACCGCAAAAACGCTTTCAGAGCGCTTCGGCAAGGTGCTTCAGCAACGTCAGTCCGTATCCATCAACCGTCAGGACGTATCCACCTCCATCAACACACAGATGGACTCACTTATCCCGCCAAGCAAGATTTCCGGCTTGACGCAGGGTATGTTTGTCGGTTCGGTGTCCGACAACTTCAATGAGCGTATCGAGCAGAAGATTTTTCACTGTGAGATTGTCGTGGATGCCGAGAAGGTGAAGCGCGAAGAGAAAGCTTACAAGAAGATACCTGTCATTACCGACTTCACGGACGAAGACGGCAACGACTGTATGAAGGAAACGGTGCAGGCGAATTACAGACGCATCAAGGAGGAAGTGAAACAGATTGTCGCTGATGAGTTGAAGCGTATTGGCAATGATGAAAACCTGAAGCATCTGTTACAGCAGAAATAACCGAGCCAACGGGCAAAAAGAAAACGGGCGGAGCAAGTTTTGATACCTGTTCCGCCCAATTTTATGTTATGTGTTACTATTCGTTATTCGGATTCTTGTTGTAGTAAGTTCTTGCCAGCCTGAGTAAGACGATACTTCTGATTAGGATGGTTGGCTTGTTCAGGATGTGTCTGTTCTACAAGTTTATCTTGCATGGCAGGATAAAGGTATGATTTCAAGAAATTATCACGTCCTTTTAAGGACAGTCGTTCCATAATTTCCTTTACGGACAGTGCTTGTCCTCCTATACATCTTATCAAAGAGATAACCTGATCTGTAGGTTGTCCTGCAACTTGTCCTGTAGGTTGTCCTGTAGGTTGTCCTGTAACTTGTCCTGTAGGTTGTCCTGCTACCTTGCGTCTGAATATAACTTTTACTTCATCTTCTGTGATTTGAAACTCTGGTTCGGGCATATTCTTTTTGTTACATTCCTCTATCATGAGGTTTATGCCGCGTCCCCAGCTTTCCAACACCTTTCGCACATACAACGTATCTGCTATTAAGGGATTGTGTGGCTTTGACCCATGTTCAGACTTGATTTTATTCATGTCCCAACCAAATGGAAACGAACCGGGGTTTTCAATTTCCACGCGGTCATCATAAATGGCAATGGCAACAGAACCACCTGCATCACGGTAACTCCTATGACAAAGGCTGTTTATGACTGACTCCCTTATAGCCTTATATGGAATTTCAAGATTTTCTTCTCTTTCTAATCTATCGGTTGTACCGGATAATAAAAGATGTTTGAATATGAAAGCCATTGCTGCGTCAAGCAGTTGGAATAGGTTTCCATGCACACGTATATTATCCAAAAACACGGTCTTGTCAGTTCCCTTAAAACGTGCAAGTCGTAACAGATTTTGTGGGTAATTGGGCAATTTCTTCTTAGCGAATAGAACAGCGGCAGCATTCTTCAGTATTCCATCTTCGGAGAGTCCCAACCTTTCAAGTATGACAGGTATGTCTTCTCCGGTTGTCTCCGGCAAACGCCCGCATTGTATGCCCAATCGCATCGTTTTACTGATTTCTTCTTCATCCAGATCTGTAAGTTTCAACCCGGGATTCGGATAAGTTTCCCAGCCATGACGGATTTCTTCACGTCTTATGAGTAGTTCATTGTACTTGGCCTGTGGCATAGTCGTGGTAACGCTTTCCACACGCATATACGGTCGCCCTTTATATGAAAACGGACGTTCCATTCTTGCGTCTTCCACGTGCAGGGCAATGACTTTCTTTTCGCTGTCCGGTAGAGGTACATAGGAAGATTGCACCGATACCACCGGCTCCAAACGATTGATAGCATCTGCTATATCTCGCTTGGTTCTGTCGCTTACTTCCTGACCGATGATTTTGCCTTTGTCAGTCACGCCGAACAACACCGTGCCACCTTCTCCGTTAAGGAAAGCGCAAAGTGTTTCCATACCACGCTCCAACTGACCGGTGGTTTCCTTGAACTCCACCTGTTCGTTTTCCTTTTCAGCTATCAGTCCTGCAACAATATCAAGATTATCTATACTCATATTCAAATCAATAACTTCTTGCAAAGTTAGCGTTTTTGCCTGACATTCGGGACGATAATACTCAGAAAGTGTAGAGTTTTATAAATTAGAGAGTCAGAGGACAGTGTTTTACCATCCTCTGATTCGTATATCTCATTATTTATCTTCTCATGCGTTCCAGTTCTTCATCACGGAGCATCTTCTCGTTGAGTTTCTCCTGCATCCTGTCAAGGAAGTAGGTTCGGCTCTCGTTCTTTCGGCGTTTAATGTCAATGTAGAAACGATAGCAATCTTTGGCCTCTACACCGAATATCTTGTAAAGAAGCGGCGCAAGTTGTTTCAGCGGCATATCGCCGTTGTTGATACAGCCCATTTCGTTGATGCCGTAAATCAGTTCTACGAGGTCAATGGCATTGCCTGTCCATTGTAAAAGTGAAGCCGGTTTTTCTGTTGTTTGTGAGGCGGATGTGTGGATGGGGATTAGTGGTGGCACTTGGGGAGTGGCAAAATGCTTCTGCATCCTCCTGACGAAAGCGAGAGCCTTGCTAACATAATTGGCGATTTCTTTCTTTTCTTCAAAGAGAGTGCGCATGGGATGATGCTGCAACTCTGTTTCAATATAAGCCAATGCGATGATGGTATGGCTAATATCCGTATTGCCATTGCACAACTCAATCACTTGGGTGGCGAAAGCCGTGTATGCCGTT
>URWP01000320.1 GCA_900551645.1 uncultured Bacteroides sp. | reverse complement strand
GGAGGACACCGGAAGAACTTTTGGTGGAGTACATGGATCATATTCCAAAACAGGAATATGAAAAAATGTATGGAATGATAAATGTTGAAGCATCGAGAAACGTTAGTAAGGAAGAGTTTACAAAACGAAATTCCACTATCTATGAAGGAATTGAAATCCAGAATATGGTAGTAGAGATTATTTCATATGATGAGGAGAAAATGTCGGTAACCTACCAGACTTCTTTTGATACAGTTGCAGGAACTATCAGTTTCGAGAATGAAGCACTCTTCCTAAAGGGCGAAGACGGATATAAGTTGGTTTGGGATGATTCCATGATTTTTCCGAATCTGACTTCTACAGATAAAGTAAGGGTTTCTACTATTCAGGCAAAACGAGGAGATATTCTGGATAGGAATGGGCGTGTTCTTGCGGGAGAAGGTACAACATCTTCCGTTGGTATTGTTCCGGGAAAGTTGGAAAACAAAGAGGAAGCTATTGCAAAGATTGCAGAGCTATTGGAAATTGCACCAGAAGTGATAGAAAAGAAACTGTTCGCGAAGTGGGTAAAGGATGATTCTTTTGTCCCCATTAAAACGATTCCAAGAGTGGAAGAAATTGAGTTAATATCTATCAGTCCGGATGAAGAGGTTCTAAAGGAGAAAGAAAGGCATGATAAGTTGCTTGAGATTCCCGGAGTGATGATATCTGATGTTGAAGTGCGTGAATATCCATTAGGGGAAGCGGCAGCACATTTGATTGGATATGTTCAAAGTGTTACTGCGGAAGATTTAGAGGAACATGCGGGAGAAGGGTACACAGCCAATAGCGTAATCGGAAGAAGCGGAATGGAGGGCTTGTTCGAGAGTGAACTGAAAGGTCAGAATGGGTGCAGGATTTATATCGAAAACTCTGAAGGAAGAGAGAAGGAGGAACTTGCTTATATCTTGGTACAGCATGGGCAGGACATCCAGCTTACGATAGATGCCGAATTGCAAGTTTCCTTGTACGAACAGTTTAAGGAAGATAAAAGCTGCTCGGTAGCTATGAATCCTTATACGGGAGATGTATTGGCATTGGTCAGTACGCCATCCTATGACAATAACGATTTTATTATGGGCTTGTCCAGTGAGCAGTGGACTACACTTAACGATGATGAGGATAAGCCGATGTATAATCGTTTTCGGCAGGTATGGTGTCCAGGGTCGACATTCAAACCGATTACCGCTGCGGTCGGCTTGGAATCGGGAGCAATCGATCCAACAGAAGATTACGGGAACGTAGGCTTAAGCTGGCAAAAGGATGCATCGTGGGGGTCTTATTATGTAACAACACTTCATGCGTATGAGCCAGTTATTTTAGAGAATGCCCTGATTTATTCTGACAATATCTATTTTGCAAAAGCAGCATTAAAGATTGGTTCCGAGGAGATGGAGAGTTCTTTGACTGGACTTGGTTTTAATGAGGAACTGCCATTTGAGATTAGGATGGCAGAGTCGCAATATTCCAATACAGATGGAATTGAAACGGAAATACAGTTAGCTGACAGTGGTTACGGTCAAGGGCAGATTTTGGTGAATCCATTACACATGGCATGTATCTATTCTGCTTTCTGTAATGAGGGAAATATTATAAAGCCTTATTTGGTATATCAGAATGAAGAGGTAGCTGAGTATTGGATTCCGGGAGCCTTTTCTACTGAGACAGCAAGCCGGGTATTGGAAGGAACAAAGAAGGTTGTGAATGATCCTAACGGAACCGGATATGCAGCCCATCGAGATGACATTATATTGGCGGGAAAGACAGGAACAGCAGAAATTAAGGAATCGAAAGAGGATACATCCGGTACGGAATTAGGATGGTTTGCTATTTACACAGCAGAGAAAGATATAGAATGTCCTATATTGATTATCAGTATGGTAGAAGATGTGAAAGGAAGAGGAGGAAGCGGATATGTTGTTAAGAAAGACAGCCTGGTTCTGGAAGAGTGGTTTAGCAGTCATTAGTTTTGTACTGATGTTTAGTATTTCGGGGTATAGCGATACACTACCGGAAGAAGATACAGTTTCGGAAACAGTAATTGATGTTCAGGACGTTTCAGAAGAAGAACAGGAGAATGAAGAAGAAATTATAAACATCTGCATAGATCTTTATGACAAGGCAGCAGAGGAAAATAAGTTAGATGATTTGGAAATAATTCGGAGTATTGTAAATCGTCTTGGAGAAAACGGGTATCCTGCTGTTGACAGCAGAAATCAAGTGAATATGACGGAAACGGAGCAAGTATTGGAATTTTGCAAAAAAGTGGATGCACAGGAAGAAGCAGAATTAACAATTCTTGAAATCAGTTATTTGGGCGGATTTGTAAAATATGATTTGCATACAAAAGACGGAAATGTAGATGTGGTCAGAAGCTATTACAAGTATGAAGACGGGGGATTGCAAAGAGAAGTTACTGGAAGCTATCAGGCGGAGTATTGGAATTATACAGAAGAGGGTTACCTGATGTTTTCCGGTGTCTGGTTTTCAAAAGAATTGTACATTTTTACATTGAGTGGAGCAGAGAAGCATACCGCATTGCGAGTACAGCCATTGGATGAAACATATAGGGAACTGAGCCGGAAATATCTCAGCCCTATCAGCTTTGAACGGAATAATATGTTCATTGTGGATTGGAGCGAAGACGATTTTGGAGATTTGGATTTTTATGATATGTATGACATCCTTTATCAAAAAGAAAATGGAGAGTGTGTTCCCTATGCTGCAAATGACAACCTGACAGTCGGTGCAGTTTACCGGATTCCCAAAGAGGAATTTGAAGGCGTTATTATGAAATATTTCAATATTGATAGTGAAACA
>URWP01000319.1 GCA_900551645.1 uncultured Bacteroides sp. | reverse complement strand
TTTCTTATTATTTATATAGATTACAGGAGAACCGCATCCCATTACATTGTATTCGCCGTTATGGCCGGTGACGAAAGGAAGATGGGGCAACATTTCTGCGGCAGACCCCATTCGGGCTAGGGAAGTTCCTGCCACGTTGGCTTTTAGTCCGTTGGGACCCACTTCTATCATGGGGCGTCGGGCGCTGATGGTTACTTCCTGCATCAGTTGGGTGTCGGGAAGCAGGTGAAACGTAGGAGTAGGGTGGTAAGGTTGCACTTCCGTCTTATAGCCTATATAAGAAACCCGTATCAAGTAAGGTATCCCTTCTTCCGCTATCATCAGGAAACTTCCGTCTTCACGGGTGACACATCCGTTTACAAAGGTGGAGTCGCCGGGAGTCAATAAGAGTACATTGGAGTAGGGCAGCGGTTCATTCTTTTCATTGGTTACTTGTCCTCGTATTTCGGTAATGCGTATGTCTCTTCCCTTTTTCTGTATGGCGAAGTATTCTTCCCGTTCTTTACAAATGAAAGGAATGCCGTTCAGGACAGTGCCGATGGCTTCAAGTTCGGTCTTTTGCCGGATGGAGGCTGTAACCCGGTAGCTTTCTGTTTCGTTATAGGAGAAGATAATATTCTTTCCGCCTTCCTTTTCGATTAGTTTAAGGGCGGCGGGAAGTGGTTTGTCCTTTAATTCTATAGAGAATTGCCGGGGTGTTTGTGAATGAAGCGGAAGGATGATGCTGAATAATACGGTCATGATCCACGCTGTTTTCAAATAGCCGTCTGGTCTCATTTTACTAGTGTTTAAGGGTCAATGTAAAAAGCTGAGGGGTAAATTTATAAATTGTTATCTTTGTCTCCAAATTCATAGCTTATGGAGTTAAACGGTTATCGCCTTCTTCTTCCTGAAGGCACTTTAGATTACTTTGATCTTGTTGATGTGAAGGAAAGCGTAAATGAAGTTGTGATCTATCTTGAGGAGAAAAATATCGTTCCTGAGAAGTATACAGATCAGGATACTGAGAGTAAAGGCTTTTATGATCCTGTTATTGTTCAGGATTTTCCTCTCCGTGGCAAGAAGGTCTTCCTTAATATTCGTCGTCGTCGCTGGCTCTTAAAGAAGCATAATGAGTATATCTCTCGTAACTGGCGTATGGTGGCTGAAGGTACTCGTATGACGCAAGATTTTGCGTCTTTTTTAAAAGAACTATATTGATAGCTATCCGATCAGTTGCAAGCTCTTAGGTGTTTTATCTGGAGTTGACGGGGATTTATTGGAGCGTCAATACCGTAACCATCTAAGTGGTTATCTCCATTGGGACCAACTTGTTCATGCAGAGGATTGGCTACTATTCGAAAAGAATATCGGTGCTTATATCTGTATTGATGAAGTAGCCCTCTCGCGTGGAGAACTCTATACTGTACTGACCAATAAAGAAGCTCACGGTGGTAAAGGTAGTATGATTGCTATCATTAAAGGTACGGACGTTCATACGGTCACTTCTGTCCTGCTTAAGCTATCCCGTCGCCGCCGTTACCAAGTGCGCGAGATTACTTTGGATATGGCTCCTAACATGGAGCAGATTGCACGCATCTGCTTTCCTGCGGCCAAACGTGTTACCGATCGCTTTCACGTACAGAAGTTAGCTTATGAAGCGGTGCAAGAGATGCGGGTAAAAGCTCGCTGGGAGGCTTTGGATGAAGAGTCCACTCAGATTGCTTATGCAAAGGCCTGTGGAAAGATGTATCATGCACCTGTTTTCGCTAATGGAGATACAAGAAAGCAGTTGTTAGCGAGAAGTATTTATCTGCTTTACAAGAAGGAATCCTTATGGACTCAGTCTCAAAGAATACGGGCTGAAATTCTTTTCAAGGAATATCCCGATATAAAGAAAGGATATTATCTGTCTATGCGGTTAGGCTTAATCTATCATCAGTGTAAGTTTAAGGATATTGCTTTGACAAGGCTGGCAAGGTGGTATGATGAAGTAGATAAATCAGGGTTCCTCACCTTTGGAAGGGTCGCACGTTCTATACAAACACATTATCTGGATATAATCAATTTTTTTGAAAGGAGGGCAACCAATGCCGCAGCTGAGTCATTCAATGCTAAAATCAAAGCATTTAGAGCACAGTTCAGAGGAGTAAGAGATAGAGCTTTTTTCTTATATAGACTTGCTAAATTATATGCTTAAATATAAAATCCCTCAGATTGTTACGTTGACCCCTGAAAAGTAAAATATCATATCCGTACTATTTTTATAAAAAGAAGCGATGCTAATCTTTTGAATTAGCATCGCCTTATAATGAAGCCGCACCAGTGATGCGATGAAACTCCGAATGACAGGTTTTGAGTGCTCTCCTCCTTTGTAATCCACCGGCATAAATGCTACCCGAAGGCGTGGCCCGCCATTGGAAGATGAAGCTATGTCTCGGTTTTCAGATTAGTTTGATGAGTTTCCCAATCCAACTAATGCGGCTCGCTTTTCATCTCTTTCCGTATGACAAATATACGTCCTTTTTATGATATAAACAAGAGTATAGCAGAATTTGTTTGTTAAAAATAATAAGCAAGAAAATAACTCTCTGTAATTCTGCTTATTGTTGTTTCCATTTATTAAGGAAACATCACAAGGCATCCGCAATAAAAAAGAGCAACCTCGTAGAGATTGCTCTTTCATAAATCTTTATATCGCCGTTTACAGAAGAATTAAGCAGCTTTTGCTTTAGCAACAATTGCTTTGAATGCTTCCGGATGGTTCATAGCTAAATCAGCTAACACCTTACGGTTGATTTCGATACCTGCTTTGTGCAATGCACCCATCAATTTAGAATAAGACATTCCTTCTAGACGAG
>URWP01000318.1 GCA_900551645.1 uncultured Bacteroides sp. | reverse complement strand
CCCTGGAGGATTCGAAGGGAGCTGGCCGTATGGGACTTACCCGTATTCATGCTTTCAAGATGTCAAACCTGCGCTTGTTTCTCGATTGCGGGTGCAAAGGTAGACATTTCTTTTGAATCTGCAATACCTTTCGCAAAAAAAATGCTGTTTTTTTATCCATAACACGTTTTTTTCGGGTTTTTCATTCCTACAACGAGCGAAAAAACGTACTTTTGCATCCATAAATTAAACCACCGCACATGACACAGAGCCAACCAACCAATCTGCAACAGACTGCCATGTATTTCGGAACGCTTATGGGATTGTTCTGGATTATCAAGTTTGCCTTCCTACCGCTAGGTTTTACCATTCCACTTCTGCAACTCCTGTTTGTGTTGCTGACTTTCTTTGTTCCGATACTGGGGTATCTCTATGCACGCAAGTTCCGGAACCGTTATTGCGACGGGACCATCACTTTCTCGCGCGCGTTCGCCTTTACTGTCCTGATGTACCTGTTTGCCGCTCTGCTGGCCGCCGTCGCGCATTACATCTACTTCCGTTACATCGACAACGGATTTCTGATAGACAGTTACATCGGACAACTGGAAGCGATGAAGCCCACGGCGACAGAAGAAATGAAAGAAAGCATAGACCAGTTCATTGAAGGATTCAGTCTGATTTCTTCGCTCTCGCCTATCCAGTTGACCTTTCAACTGATTTCACAGAACTTCATGTACGGAGTATTGCTGGCGCTCCCTACCGCCCTGCTGGTGATGCGAAGAAAACATAATTGATTTTGATTTAAGATTTTTATATATATGGATATATCTGTTGTAATACCTTTATATAATGAGGAAGAATCCTTGCCGGAACTTTACGCATGGATTGAACGAGTGATGAAAGCCAACGGCTTCAGCTATGAAGTAATTTTCGTAAACGATGGAAGTACAGACGGTTCATGGAAAGTCATCGAGGAACTGAGCCGGAAATCGGAATGCGTAAAAGGTATCAAGTTCCGCCGCAATTATGGAAAATCTCCCGCGCTCTACTGCGGATTCGAAAAGGCACAAGGCAACGTTGTCATTACAATGGACGCTGACCTTCAGGACAGCCCTGACGAAATTCCGGAACTCTACCGGATGATTACCCAGGACGGTTACGACCTGGTTTCCGGCTGGAAACAGAAACGTTACGACCCGCTTTCGAAGACCATTCCTACCAAGCTCTTCAACGCCACGGCACGTGCCGTATCGGGCATCCATAACCTGCATGACTTCAATTGCGGGCTGAAAGCCTACCGCCGCGACGTAGTGAAGAACATAGAGGTATACGGCGAAATGCACCGTTACATCCCTTACCTGGCCAAGAATGCCGGATTCGCCCGCATCGGAGAAAAAGTGGTACACCACCAGGCACGCAAATACGGAAAGACCAAATTCGGCCTGAACCGGTTTGTAAACGGTTACCTGGACCTGCTCACCTTGTGGTTCCTGTCTACTTTCGGCGTGAAACCGATGCACATCTTCGGATTCCTGGGCTCTATCATGTTCATACTCGGATTCATTTCTGTCATCATTGTAGGTGCAAGCAAACTGTACGATATGTATTGCGGAAATCCCTATCGCCTGGTAACGGAAAGCCCTTATTTCTACCTGGCACTGACCACCATGATTATCGGAACCCAACTTTTCCTGGCAGGTTTCCTGGGTGAACTGATAGCCCGAAACTCCAGTGAACGCAACAAGTACCAAATCGAAAAAGAACTGTAATCCGTATGAAAAAACTACCGGTTATCGTACTCATCCTGCTGGCTCTCTTCTGCATTCCGTCCTGCGAAGTAGAAGACTGCCCTATAAATACCATATCTTATGCCAGGTTCCAACTGGTGAACCAGTACGGACAATCCATCAGTTACCAGGATACACTTACCGTTATCGGACAGATTAAGGCTGATGTAATCCGTTATGACACATTATCGGACGGAAGCCTGAAAGAAGTGCTCGTACACGATTCCATCATCAGTGACACCCTGATTAACCGGGAAACTGAAGTCAGTGCCATCAGCATCCCGCTGAGTTATGACGACGAGACTACCCTCACCCTCGTCTATAACAACATGTATAAAGATCAGTTTACTATCCATCACAGGAACATCCCTTATTTCACGAATCTGGATTGTGGAACCATGATGTTCTACGAAGTGACGGGTATCACTCCCGGTCAGATAAACATAATGGACTCCATCGTTATCACGAACCCGAATATCGACAACAATGAGAAAGAAAATTTCAAGCTATATTTTACCGCTGCTACTGAGTAGTCTGCTGCTTGTGCCGGTAACGGGACGGAGTCAGACCAAATTCGAAAAGGTAACCATCATCGAAGAGAAAGAGAAGATTCCGTTCTATCAGGGAACGGCCATCGGAGTAGAAATAGCAGGCCCCATCAGTAACCTGTTAGGAAGCGACATTTTCAATTCGGAAATTCAGGTGCAGAGTAACCTGAAGAACATGTTCTTCCCCACGGTGGAAATCGGCTACGGAAAAGCGGATGCCTTCGGCGAAGATACCGAACTTTCCTATAAGACCTCAGCCCCTTATTTCCGGATAGGTCTGGACATCAATGCCCTCTATAAGAAACCTCACTTGCCGGGCTGGTTGCTTGTAGGTCTCCGCTATGGATTCACCTCTTTCACCTACGACGTAAAAGGACCTGCCATGCAGGACCCGAACTACGGAGGCATCATCAGCATCCCTTTTGATTATCCGGGACAGAAAAGCAAAGCAGGCTGGATAGAAATTGTCTGTGGCATGAAGGCCAGAATCTACAAAGGGTTCTGCATGGGCTGGAGTGGCCGCTACAAGAAAA
>URWP01000317.1 GCA_900551645.1 uncultured Bacteroides sp. | reverse complement strand
TATTGCTCGACCCTACAGTAATGGCTTTCGGCTTCAACTGAGTTCCTTCTTCAACCCATACCAACCGTTTTCCTTCGGGAGCCTGCATCGTCGGGTTCTCAACCGTCAGCCCTAACGGCTCCAGCATGCTGGCATCAGCAATAAAACGTAAAGCTTTATTCGGTATCGACAGTACATCATTCCGTTCCATTGTATAAATCGTGATGTTTGCCGTCAGACGCGATTTCAATTTCAAATCCGGATTATCGGCTGAGATCACAACTTCGTACGTAACAACCGTTGAAGAAGATGATGAACTTGAGGACGATGTGCTGCTGTCACTACTTTCACCCAGACGGATCTGTTCCACTTTCCCTTCGAAAACATCATTCGGATATGCATCTACTGTAAATGAAACCCGTTGTCCATCCTGCACACTACCTATATCAGCCTCATCCACATCAGCTATGATCTGCATCTTTGTCAAATCAGCGGCAATTGTAAACAAGGTCGGAGTTTCGAAACCTGCTGCTACGGTCTGCCCTTCTTCAACCGCCTTATTAATCACCACACCATTAATAGGGCTTGTGATCGTAGCATATTCCAGGTTTCGACGAACCTTAACCATTGAGGCCTGGCTCTCTTCATAATTAGCTTTCGCCTGCTCGTAATTGTAGGTTGCCGTTTCATACTCCGTGTCACTGATCAACTTCTTCTCGAACAATACCTTACTACGTGCATAATTCTTCTGCTGATATTCGTACTCCGACTTGCTTTTATCCAACTGCGCGGTAGCTGATTGCAACTCAGCCACCAATGTCACCTTATCCATTTCTGCAATCAACTGCCCGGCAGTCACCACATCATTATAATCTACATACAGCTTGTCAATAATACCTGAGACCTGTGTACCGACATCTACTTCCGTTACCGGTTCGACAGTTCCCGTGGCGGTCACAACATTCGTAATGGAAGTGCGGCCAACCTTTTCCGTCTCTAAAACCATTCTTCCTCCAGCCTTTTTTCCGGAAAAGAGGAAAAACCCTCCTGCAATGATTACAATTCCGGCCAGGCCGATCATAACTTTTTTCTTATTCATATTATTTGATTACTTTTTTATCCGAAATTCAGGCTTATTTCTAAGTCCGACAATTCGTTTGTCAACTCAAAAATCTACACCTAACATCAACTTATAAACTTATTTTGGTAAAAAGTTTCCCGCGACTCACGTCGCAGGAAACCCCATAAAAGAGAGTGGAGTGAATATCCCGTCTAAATATTGATATCGACGGGCTTCTTCTGATAAATGTTTAAAAGTTGTATACTCATGATTGCCATGTATTTCGACTGAAGTACCTCCTGCTGTGCATTCAGCAGATTGTTCTTTTCTGTCAACATCTCTAACGTATTCTTCATCCCCAAGAAAAACTGTTCTTCAGTTAACTCGAAGCTTTGTTGTATATACGATAATCTTTCAACTGCCGACATATATTGGCTCTGTGCAGACGTGGCGTCCAAATAAATCCCTTCAACAGTCTGCAACAGATCTTTCTGAGCGTTCAACAAGTCTAGCTGACTGGTAGTAATCGCTAGTTTTGCTTTATTATATGCTGTCTTTTTTCTCGGTTCGCAAATATAGGAATATTAATCGTTAATCCAACACTTTCATTGAATTTATTCCAAATTTGACTACCGAAAGTGTAGTTTGTACCTGAAAGATGCCCTGTACCAACACCTGCATTCATAGACAACGTAGGCCAATAGGCTGCTTTTGCCTTTTCTTTTTCCAATTCTGCCACTTCGATAGAAAGTTCACTGCTTCGTATTTGTGGCATGACGGCCAACGAAGTCTGATAAATCGTCTGTTTATCTGGTAATGGAGTTATCACTTCCGATTCATCTACATCCGGCATATTCAATGCTATATCCTGTGTTATATCCAGTTCAAGCAACTGTTTCAATTGTAGTTTATAATTATCCAAATTCGTTTGGGCAACCACCAATTGATATTTGTCTGTGCTGTACTGACTTTCCAACTGAGCCAGATCAACTGCGGAAATTGAGCCAGCTTTATACAGTTCTTCAGCCCGATCCCGTTCGGCCTTCGACGTTTCAACAGTATTTTCGTTAATCTCCACGGCTTCCATGGCATACATTACCTGAAGGTATGTCTGCACAATGGCTATTTGGATATCATCTTCGCTTTGTTCTGTCGAAAGCTTATCCACTTCATTCTGTAACTTCTGTTGTTTAATGGTTTTATTACGCTGACCTCCATCGAAGAGAGTCCAGTTGGCATTCACCGCATAATTACCACTATAACTATTATTACTCTCAGCATCCGAAGAAGGATAGTTTACGAATCCTTGTGTCACCGAAGCTGATAAGGAAGGGAACAACTGAGCCTTTGCCAACTCTGTATCTTCCAATCCTGACAATTCATTCACCCGACTCTTTTTAATTTGGATATTATTTGCTAACGCATAATCCAAACATGAACGGAGCGTCCATTCTGCCGGTTGTTCCTGAGCTTGTACACTCGTTGTCAACAACCCGATTGATAATCCTATAACTAATGTCCGCATCATATCTGTTTCCTTTTTACGAAAGCAAAAGTACAAGCCTCTCATTTCCTAGACAATTAATATAGAAAGCCCCGTTTTTTCTATCGACAAATCCCCTATTTCTATCGATAAAACAAAAAAGTAGCGCTTCGCCGACTTAAATCAATTAATAATCGTATCTTTGCCCACACTAAACATATTTATAATGAACTAATACGATGAATTTTGTAGAAGAATTAAGATGGCGTGGAATGGTTCATACCATGATGCCGGGTACTGAAGAATTGTTGGAAAAAGAAATGGTTACCGCTTATGTCGGTATTGATC
>URWP01000316.1 GCA_900551645.1 uncultured Bacteroides sp. | reverse complement strand
GGCTACACAAATTACAATTCCTTTGTTTTGCATTTCTATTTATTGTTATTAATTTATTTATTCACAGTTAAGTAAAAACGTCAATACATACATAATGACGTGCAAAAATACGCATTTTTTTTCGTAAATAAGAATAATTTGCACTATTTTTGATGTTTAGGGCGCATTTTTAGCTTACAGATGATGGGATAGTGGTCTGAAACCGCTATTTTGTTATCTACATAGCATTCGTATGGGTCCCAATCTTCTGAGCACATGATGTTGTCGATGCGCACGAAAAATCCTCCATGATGATAGCTGATACCTGGTCCGTTGCCACTGGCAATATAGCAATCGGTCAGATTCCTGCCTATCGTACGATGGGCATAGGAGATAGGTCCATCATTGAAATCACCACAGAGAATGGTGCTCATGCTCTTATGTTGCCTGATGTACCTGGCCACGGCCTCTGCCTCAGAAGCACGCTTGCGGGTTGCCTCTGCCAATTTCACCACCAGGAGCTTGGAGGTTTCTTCTGCCGTATCAACCTGAAGTTTTCCCACTACCAGGTTCTTAAACTGTCGGCGGTCTTCCAGGCTTAATCCCGTAGTTTCCAAATGATTATTGATGACGAGTACTATCTTGTTCTTTATCTTCAGGCGATAAGCCACGCTCATATTCCCCTTCGACTCGTATGGTATCAATTCTTTAGAAAGAATGGGATATTTACTGAGCAGCATCACGCAGTTGCCTCCATTAGGATGGTGGGTAGTATCCTGATAAGCATACATGGGCTTTAAAATACTATCTATCTGCTGCTGATTTTTCCAGTTGGGCATAGCTTCCTGCAGGCATACGATATCTGCATCCTGTTCTTGCAGATACTGCAGACAGATATTATGTCCTTCATCGTCCTCTGTCTGAGCACCAAAGTTCCAGGTATTGTACGACAACACCTTGATACTTCCCTCTGGTGCATCTCCCTTCATATTAATAGGCATATATTGGCGCACTGGCACAAAAGCCACCAGGAATCCAAGAACAGGAATCATGGCGTACCTAGAACGGAAGATGAGCCAGAAAACCAGGAAACCCAGATTGATGAGGAGAAAGACAGGAAAAAGCAATCCTGCATTGGCAAATGCAGGAAAACGTTGAGGGTTCAGCAAATCAGAAAACCCCACCAAAAGCATGATGATAACAGTAGCCACATTGGCTCCTGCTATCATCCTCACCGTAAAATCTTTCAATCCGTTAAACATATATCTTCTTTACTTATTGCTCTGATCGAAAAGCGTCTGCTTCTCTTCTTTTGAAAGACTGTCATAGCCACTCTTTCTTATCTTATCCAAGATACGGTCTATCTCTGCCTGGCTCGCTTTCTTGCGAAGTTCATCATCGCCGGTAGGATGGAAATCTGCCGTATAATTCTCGTTTCGGGTATAATCAAACTTCTGCTTGGTATTTTTATTGCGTCCACCAAACATATTTCGCACCTTATCGAAGGCATCTTGGGTAGATGAGTTATGATAACCTCCCTCCATCTGCTTGCGCCAGTAGCGAATCATGAAGAAACCGAAGACCATACCTCCCAGGTGGGCTATATGAGCCACGCCATCACCACGGGTAGCCAATGCCGAGAAGAGTTCGATGGCAGCATAACCAATCACGAAATACTTTGCCTTGATAGGTACCGGCAATGGGAAGATGAAGATACGCTCATTGGGATAAATCATGCCGAAGGCAAGCAGGATGGCATAGATGGCACCCGAGGCACCTACCGTGGTCCACAAATTAAGATAATCACCCATCGGCAGGCGGGCACCATTGGCATCCACGATAAACTGATAGGCAGAGAAGTCATTATACAGATAGCTGACATACTGCGCAGCTTCCTGAAAGAGTCCTGCTCCCACGCCACAGGCTATGTAATAAAAAAGGAACTTCTTGGCTCCCCATACTCTTTCTACCACACAACCAAACATCCAGAGGGCAAACATATTGAATATGATGTGTTCAAAACCTCCATGCATAAACATATAGGTAATCAACTGGTACACGTGGAAGTCGGATGCCATAAAGAAGTGAAGTCCCAATATATCATTGAGCATAAAATTGCCAGAAGCATCTTTGCCAGACAAATAGCATACCAAGAAGGCAACAACATTCACTATCAACAAGTTCTTTGTAACTATCGGTATATTGCGCATAACGATTTTCTTTCTTTATTATTAATAATCACTATAAAATTTATAATTTCGTGGCAAAATTACTAAAAATATCCGTGAAATCACCAAAAAATGAGTAGATTACAATAAAATTTCACTATTTTCATCACTTTTCTGCTTTTTTTATTTGAACTTTCAAAGGAAAAAGCTATATTTGTAAGCAAAAAAGATAAAAAGATAAAATTACTAATCATTTTATAACGTAAAATTATGAATAAGACAGAATTGATCGAAAAGATTGCGGCAAATGCCGACCTCACAAAGGATCAGGCCAAGGCTGCTCTCAATGCTACAACAAGCGCATTGAAGGATGCCCTCATTGCAGGTGACAAAATCCAGTTGGCAGGTTTCGGAACATTCAGCGTTAACGAACGTCCAGCTCGCGAGGGTATCAACCCTGCAACCAAGGAGAAGATTCAGATTGCTGCCAAGAAGGTTGCCAAGTTTAAGGCTGGTGCTGAATTTGCAGATGCACTCAACAAATAATTGTAAAGATTATTTTTATCTACATAGAGTATTCCTATCAGATTACCCTATGAGCATATTATCATAAAAAGCCCATCCCTGCAACTGATGCAAAGACGGGCTTTTATATTTCATTACCTCCTAAGGGTGTATCTGCGTCTTATTTAGGCTGCTTGCCGATGTAAGCCAAGATACCGACA
>URWP01000315.1 GCA_900551645.1 uncultured Bacteroides sp. | reverse complement strand
TCTCTTGAAATCAATAATACGGAATTTTCTCTTGTGACCACCGCCGATATAGCGCATTGTCATCTTACCTACATGGTTACGACCACCTGTAGAACGCTTTCCATATACAAGAGATTTTTCTGGTACCGATGCAGTAATTTCTTCAAAAGTACCAATAATTTTGTGTCTCTGCCCCGGTGTTGTGGGCTTAAATTTACGTACTGCCATCTTCTATTTAAATATTGCTATAAAAATCAATAGTATCGCCTTCTTTCAATGTTACAATTGCCTTTTTATAAGCATTTGTACGACCATTAATCAGGCCAGATTTGGTATAACGGCTCTTGTTCTTACCAGCGTAACGCATAGTATTTACATCAAGAACTGTTACGTTATACAAAGCTTCGATTTCACGCTTAATTTCTAATTTGTTAGCGTTAGGACGAACAACGAATCCGAAACGGTTTGACTTTTCAGAGATTCCTGTCATCTTCTCGGTAACTAACGGTTTGATAATGATTCCCATATTACTTCGCCTCCTTTAATCATTTAACTAAGGTTTCCTCGATAGCTTTCAATGCGTTCTCTGTAACAACAAGAGTTTCTGCGTTCAATACAGCATATGTATTCAGCGCAGAAGCAATAGTAACATTTGTACGCTCTAAGTTACGAGCAGACAAATATACGTTTTTATCAGCTTCCGGCAAAACCATAAGCAGCTTTTTACCAGCTACTTTAAGATTATTCACAACATTTACGAAATCTTTAGTCTTAGGAGCTTCAAAAGAGAAGTCTTCTACTACTACGATGCTGTTTGCCTGAGCCTTGTAAGACAAAGCAGACTTACGTGCCAACGCTTTTACCTTCTTGTTCAATTTGAACCAATAGTCACGTGGTTTAGGACCGAAAACACGGGCACCACCTACCAATACCGGTGAGTTGATGTCACCACGACGTGCACCACCTCCACCTTTCTGGCGGCCTAATTTACGAGTAGAACCACTGATTTCGCTTCTTTCTTTTGACTTGTGAGTTCCCTGGCGCTGATTAGCCATAAACTGCTTTACAGCCAGATAGATAGCGTGGTCATTCGGTTCGATTCCGAAGATAGCTTCATTCAAAGAAACCTTTCTTCCAGTATCCTCACCTTTGATATTTAATACGTTAACTTCCATTATTTCTCAATTATTACGATTGAACCTTTGCAACCCGGAACAGAACCCTTAATCAACAGGAGGTTGTGTTCAGGAATTACTTTTAATACCTGTAAGTTATGAGTAGTCACTCTGTCACCACCCATCTGGCCGCCCATGCGCATTCCTTTGAATACTTTGGCCGGATAAGAACAAGCACCGATAGAACCCGGCTTACGGGCACGCAAACGGTTATGCTGACCGTGAGTAGTCTGACCTACACCACCGAAACCATGGCGTTTTACTACACCCTGGAAACCTTTACCCTTAGAAGTACCGATAACGTCTACATAAGTAGTATCGTTGAACAGTTCTACAGTGATGGTATCACCTAAATTCAATTCTTCTGAGAAATCTTTGAACTCGGCCAAGTGTCTCTTTGGAGTTACTCCGGCTTTCTTAAAGTGTCCCATCAACGGTTTGGTAGTATGCTTTTCCTTCTTGTCCTGGAAACCTACCTGAACTGCAGCATAACCATCCTTTTCTACACTCTTGATCTGAGTAACTACACAAGGACCAGCTTCGATAACAGTGCATGGTACATTCTTACCATCAGCACTGAAAACGGATGTCATTCCGATTTTCTTTCCTAATAATCCTGGCATTTCAGTTAATTTTTAAATGCATTAAACTTTAATTTCTACTTCAACTCCACTCGGTAATTCCAACTTCATCAGAGCGTCTACTGTCTTAGCTGTTGAGCTATAGATGTCGATTAATCTCTTGTAAGAAGACAATTCAAACTGTTCACGTGACTTCTTGTTAACGAAAGTCGAACGGTTTACAGTAAAAATACGCTTGTGTGTAGGCAATGGAATAGGACCGCTTACAATAGCACCTGTAGCCTTCACAGTTCTTACAATCTTTTCTGCTGACTTGTCTACCAAGTTGTGATCGTAAGATTTCAGTTTAATTCTAATTTTTTGACTCATTAAATTTTAAATTAAAAAATGATTAAATATAAAGTGGGGCCGGATTAAGAGTCATTCGCTAACCCGTAGCCCCTGCTTTTTTTTATTATACTAAGTCTACGCGACCTTTCACTTCTTCAAGTACAGCCTTAGCAATAGAGCTGGAAACTTGAGCATGATGATCATAAGTCATAGACGATGTAGCACGACCCGAAGTAATAGTACGCAAAGCTGTTACGTAACCAAACATTTCTGCCAAAGGTACTTTAGCTTTTACAATACGAGCTCCAGAACGGCTTGATTCCATACCTTCTACTTGACCACGACGCTTATTCAAGTCACCAATAACATCACCCATGTTTTCTTCAGGAGTTACAACCTCCAGTTTCATAATAGGTTCAGTCAATACAGGACCTGCTTTAGCACATGCATTTTTGTAAGCCTGGATAGCACAGATCTCGAATGACAACTGGTCAGAGTCAACCGGATGGAATGAACCATCCTTCAAAACTACTTTCAGTGAATCAAGCGGATACCCTGCCAACACACCATTCTTCATTGCGGTCTGGAAACCTTTCTGAACTGATGGGATAAATTCCTTAGGAACATTACCGCCCTTCACTTCATCAATAAACTGCAAACCACCTTGTGTAAAGTCTTCGTCAACCGGACCGATTGCCACAATGATATCGGCAAACTTACCACGACCACCAGACTGCTTCTTATAAACTTCACGCAATTCAACAGTCTTAGTGATAGCTTCCTTATAGTTAACCTGAGGTTTACCCTGGTTACAT